>CATPCK010000513.1 GCA_955652655.1 uncultured Ktedonobacteraceae bacterium
GTATGAGGGCATATGGATAACGAATATTATGAACCTGGTGGCGGCAATATTGCTGATGCAGGACATCAATACGCCCGGCAGAAAGGGCGAACGCGGGTGGTCGGGCAGAAGGAACGGCGGGTGGATGCACGCCCCCTGGTGACAGGGGCGCCGGTCTACGCTGCTGAGTTCGAGCAGCCCAATATGCTTCACGCACGCATCCTGCACTCGCCACATGCGCATGCCAACATCCTGCATATCGATACCAGCAAGGCGTTGGCCTTGCCGGGCGTTCGTGGCGTACTGACGCATAAAGACCTGCCGCGCGTGGCACACAGTACCGCCGGTCAGCCCTATCCAGAATCATCTCCCTATGATGCCTACCTGCTGGATCATCGCGTTCGCTATGTTGGCGATTGGGTGGCCTTTGTCGCCGCCGATACACCTGCCATCGCGGAGGAGGCGCTGAGCTTGATTGCGGTAGAGTATGAAGAACTGTCAGCCGTCTTCGATCCACTGGATGCGATGCGCGAGGGTGCTCCGCAACTGCATGAACCCGATACTACTCATCCCAGTTCGGGGCAACACTTTGGGGATATTTACGATGCCGCACATAACCTCGCGGCGCACGAAGAGATACACCATGGCGATTATGCCGCTGCCATGCGCGAGGCCGATATCGTCGTCGAAGGAGAATACCGCGTCCCCTTCATTTCACATGCTGTGCTTGAGCCACATGTCTGCGTTGCCTACCTCGATGGCTACGATCGTTTGATCGTAGTAAGCAGTACGCAGGTCCCCTATCATACGCGCCGGCAACTGGCAGCAGTGCTCCAATTACCCATCTCGCGCATCCGAGTCGTCAAACCGCGAGTCGGGGGTGGCTTTGGCAGCAAACAAGAGATGGTGTTGGAGCCAGTAGCCGCCGCACTGGCACTGAAAACGCGTCAACCTGTGCGCATCGAATACAGCCGACAGGAGGAATTTACGGCCGGGCGTTTCCGTCACCCGATGATTATACGCATGCGCAGTGGCGTCAAACGGGATGGCACATTGCTGGCAATATCGATGCATTCTATCGGCAATGCTGGAGCATATGGCACGCACAGTTTCACCGTGACACGCAGTACAGGCCATAAAACATTGTGTCTCTACCGGGCAAAGGCGTATGCATTTCGTGTCGATGCCGCGTATACGAACCTGCCCATCACGGGAGCAATGCGGGGCTACGGTGCCCCTCAAGGATTTTTTGCCCTGGAGTCGCACATCGATGAGATCGCGCATAAGCTCAATATGGACCCGCTGGAATTTCGCCGCAAGAACCATGTTCAGAAAGGTGACTGGGACCCCATGGAGATGGTGGAGGAGGATGGCGTATCGCGTTCGAAACGCCAGTTCCGTTCTTGCGGTCTACCACAGTGCCTGGAACGCGGGTCGGCGGCGTTTGGTTGGGGGGAGCCTTTTGACCGTGGAGAAGGGAAACCCCTCCGGCGGGGGCGCGGCATGGCTACTGCTATGCAGGGCAGCGGCGTTGCCAGCTTTGAATTAGGGGGAGCATCCATCAAGCTCAACGAAGATGGTTCATTTAATGTAATGACGGGCGCGACCGATATCGGGCAGGGGAGCGACACCATCCTGGCGCAGATCGCGGCAGAGGCATTGGGCGTGGACATGGGCAAGATCATTATGCACTCCGTTGATACGGACTCAAGCGTCTTTGATTACGGCTCGTATGCCTCCAGTACAACCTATATCAGCGGTGGAGGCGTTAAAGTTGCCGCGGATCGAGTGCGGAAACAGTTACTGGAAGTGGCAGGTGACCTGTTAGATTGCTCGCCCGAAGATATGTCTATCGTTGATAGCGTTATCCACACGCCGCGCGGTCCCAGTCATTTGACGGTCGCGGATATAGCCAATGAGACATTGTATGGAAAGCACCGGCAGCAAATCATGGCAAAGGGAGATTTCTGGACAGATGACTCTCCAGCGCCCTTTTTCGCCCAATTTGTTGAAGTTGAGATTGACACAGAGACGGGACAAGTACGCGTGACAAGGGCTGTCAATGCGTTGGACCTGGGCAAGGCCATTAATCCGACGCTGGCATCGGGACAGGTTGAGGGCGCAGTGGCAATGGCGCTCGGGTACGCTTTGAGCGAAGAGGTTAAGTTTGACGAGCAGGGACGCGTGCGCAATGCCGGCTTCGCCGATTACAAGGTCATGTCGACGCTTGATATGCCTGAAATGACGACCATCCTGATCGAGGACACAGAATATAGCGGGCCATTTGGCGCTAAATCAGCCGGGGAGGTACCAACCAATGGTATTGCCCCGGCAGTGGCAAACGCCATCCAAGACGCGCTGGGTGTACGCATCCGTAGTCTACCGATTACACCAGAAAAGATACTGCAAGCACTGGATGAATTGTAACTATTCGTGGTTGACCTGGCTCCCGCGAGCAGGGCAACCAGGCCAATTGAAGTTCGCTGGGGAATGTAATGACAACAATGAAGTATAGAGTGAGAGGTAGTGTAGAATGGAGCATGAGCAATTATCGCCGGCCTATCTTGTTATCCAGCACGGGCCGCAGGTCGGCAAACGGGTGGAGATTTGGAAGGACTGCACCACGATCGGCCGCAGCCGCGAGTGTGACATCTTTCTTGAAGACATCGCGGTTCACCGCAAGCAGGCCCGCATACTCTATACCATTGCGGGTTATGCGTTGCGAGACGATCACGGCAGCGGCGATAGCATAGTCAATGGTAGACCCGTGACAGAGAAGTTGCTCAGGGACGGAGATACCCTTCTTTTTGGCAATACAGAGCTCACGTTCTATTCTCACGAAGCGACCCGACAATTTCAGCAGCCATCATCGCGGGGACGAGAATTGCACAGAGGGAAAACGCTTGATCCTCATGCCAGTACCATATCTAAACTGGATTTCACGAATACACGAGGAGCTCCTATGAGCTTTGAACTCCAGCCAGAGGTGACAATAGGACGCAGCCGCGAATGCGATATTTTTCTCGAAGACCTGGCGGTGAGCAGGATCCACGCAACCATTCGCCAGCTGCCTGATGGGAGATACGAGTTGGAAGATCACCGCTCCGTCAGCGGTACATTTATCAATGGAAAAGCCGTCAGCCGTTGCCTCTTGAACGAGGGCGATATCGTGCAGATCGGGAAAAGCAAGCTCACCTTTAAACGAGTGTGAATGTATGCCTTTCAGGGCGCCTTGTTTTTGAGCAATGCCTGTAACACCCTGGCCCTTTGTTCATAATAGTCAATCTCAGTACCATCTTCTAAACGCTGGGAAGGGTCATAGGCGTGTGTTTCGTTCATGAAGCGGCGCACCTCCTCCGGTACATCCTGGAGATATTCAACACTGTGCTGGCGGATGCGGGTCGAAGATATATCGCGATAGGCGTTGCTCAACGGTAACGAGTGGATATATGGCGCGAACGGCTGGTTGTGCGGCTGGCTCAACAAATCAGACAAAGTAGCAGCATCGGCCGTTCCACGCGGCGCCACTAACAATTCCGCCAGGGAAAACAGGGTGTTGAGGGCGGCATCGCGGTCCTCGTAGTAATGGGGGTCAAGTATCTGCACGATTTTATCATAGCCCACCAGGAAGAATAACCTTTTCACGGTGGAAAATGAGGAACGGACAGCCTCGGCCTGCTCCACGTACAATCCACGGTTAAACAGCATGATGCCTGTACGCGGTAAACGTGACTGTAACAACGTGTCCAGCAAGATAATACGATCAAGCATCAGTGGCCGCTCGACATTTTCCTTGTCTGTGGTGCGCTTACTCATGGCCGCGTACAACAACAGGTCCCTGTCCTCCTGGCTCGAAGAAAACGTGGGAGAATGGGCAAATTGCTGTGCCTGCTCGAGCATGGCAAGATGTGCATTGGTGGGAGGGTTGAACGAGCCTGGGAACACAATGATATTACCACGAGGTTGGGGCGAACGTGGGACGATGAGCGCCTGTGGCTCGGCCTCAGGGTTCAACCGGTCGAGCAATGTTTGCACTTGCTTGAAACGGTGGATTGTTTGTTGGGAGAAATGAAAAGACACGCCCATAATTCTATTGTAGCATATGGTATCCCTATGCTGCTTCAGGCAAGAAAGTACCAGGAGGTACCGTAGCGATGCATTGTGGACACACTGCTCCAAACAGCAAAGACAATTTTATAGCGATTATCAATGATTGAGATGAGAGAAGTATACGAAACTCACGATGGAACTTATAACCGACAATACTATACCGATAATGGAGAGTACAAGCCCGATGGTCGCCAATGTACGTCGCGCAATCGAGCGGCGTCCCAGGACTGATACGATGATCCCAACAAGTGCAAAAGGAAGTCCACAGATGGGAAAAATGGCAGAGATAATACTCACGATGCCCAGGATAAGTCCAGCAATCGCAAAGCCAGCACCTTGATATGGCGCCGCTGTAGGCACGCCATATGGAACTTGTGCTCCTGGAGGTGGATAATATGCCGGCTGTTGATACTCCGTTGGAGGTTGTGGCTGGGGAGAAATATAACCGGGTTGTGGTAGTGGAGGCGCCTGATTGTCCTGTAATTCAGGATTTTGCGATTCATTTTCATACGGATTTGGACTGCTCATTAGCTTTACTTCCTTCTTTCCCGGCTGCTTTAACTTCACATGATGCATGGGGCACATAATACATGATGGAGGTATTTTTTGCAATCATTTTCTGATTGAGCAAAGGTTGAATGGTTATGAGATAAGAGCGAGGGGTAAGGGTAGTGAGGGTTGCTGGACATAAATCCTACAGAAAAATCCGTTTGCATGTATAGTACGTACATTGTTTTGTTTCCATCCGACTGTTACACTGAATCTAGATACCTCTTCTATTGAGGCATTTACCTACTCTACACCCTCTGCCCAGCCTGATAGTTACTGGTCTGACGTTACTTTTATGACTTTTAACAAAATCATTGGGATACCGAAAGATCCACCGAGGGCCGATCAATCGGCCATGGGCGCGACAAATCGGCCCCTACTGATGGCCGGATGATGTTGTTCATCTGCATTAAAGTAACTATCAGGCACTTGTTTATATATGGTATTGTTTACGTTACACGATTGAGTGTAATGCCCTATTTGCAATGCTTACAACCTATTCAGGCATATGGAGGTACATTTTTATGAGCAGCCAAGAGCAAGAGCTTTTTGGTAACCTATTCGCCCCACACAAGCGCCGTGATTTTATCAAACGCGCTGCTGCGCTCGGACTCACTGGATCAGCCCTCACCGCTTTCTTAGAGGCATGTGGGAGCAGCAGCAGCACAGGTTCGTCCAATTCAACCGCGAATGTCAATATGGCCGGGCCTATCGATATTCAAACACTGACGAGCAAAGCGAAGACAGAGGGATCACTTCAGGCGATTGGTATACCGCCAGAGTGGGCTAACTATAAAGATATCCTGGCGGGCTATGCCGCCAAGTACGTTCCGGTTGACTACAAGGCTGAGGCCGAGTTCTCCTCTGCGCAGGAAGTAGAAGTCTTTAAGAATTCCAAGCACCATCCTCATGGCGATATTGGAGATGTAGGTTTTAAGTGGGGTCCCGTTGTCATCCAGCAGGGACTCGTTACACCCTATAAACATGCCAACTGGAACGATATTCCAGATAACCTCAAAGATCCCAATGGAAACTGGTGTACCGAGTATTGGGGCGCACAGGCATTTGTCATCAATACCGATATTGTAAAGAATCCGCCAACCTCGTTCGCGGATCTGCTCACCAACAATTATAAGAACATGGTAGGCATCGACGGTGACCCACGACAGGCCAACGATGCCCTTATCGCTGTTTATTCAGCGGCATTGGCCAAGAGTGGTGGCCTGGACGATATCCAGCCCGGTATCGATTTCTTCGCGGCATTGAAAAAGAAAGGCAACTTTACACCCGCCCGTTCGAGCATCGCTAATATGACCAAGGGCGAGGTCGCGATTGGTATTATGTGGGACTACCTGGGTTTAGGCTTCCGCGATTCGCTCGCTGGAAAACCTAATCTGAAAGTTGTCATTCCAAGTGATGGCTCGATCGCCGGTCCATACATTTCTATGGTGAACAAGACGGCACCACATCCATTCGCGGCACGGGCGTGGATAGAGTACATTTTCTCTGACGAAGGGCAGTTGTCCTACTTAAAGGGCTACGCACACCCTGCGCGCTATCAGAAACTGGCTGCCGCTGGAAAAGTGCCGGCTGACCTGGCCACCAAACTGCCTTCAGCAGATCAGTATACCAAGGTCAAATTTGTCACTGATATCAGCAAACTGACTGCGGCCTCCAATGCCGTAACATCGAACTGGCAGTCGCAGGTGCTTGGTCAGTAGCAACCTGTTCAATTGAACAGACATATGTGGTGCGAGATTGCACCTGGAAGGGCGCGATTCGTCGCGCCCCTACATTGTATCCGGCAGGAGGTAGTTCGATGCAACTACGGGGGGTGACTGGTACAGCGGATGCCGCAACGACTCCCAGCCAGTCCGCGGCTAAAGCTAAAAGGCCGCGTGGCATAAACTGGAGCTATACCATTACAAGCTGGGTTGGCTTCATACCATTTCTGTTATTCTGCTTGCTCTTTGAAATCTTGCCCGCTGTTATGATTATCCAAAACAGTTTCCTGGATAGCACTACAGGCGCATTCACGTTAAACAACTATCGAAATATGCTCTCACAGAGCAGTAATGTACACGCATTTCAAAATAGTATCTCGCTGTCTATCGTCACCGCGCTGATCGGAGCATTTTTCGGCTTCTTCGCTGCGTATGGCATCTACAATATGCGTACGAACTGGCTGCGCAATCTGATCATCAGTTTCTCAAGTATTGCCGCCAATTTCGCGGGCGTCCCGCTAGCTTTCGCTTTCGTCTCAACGCTCGGCGTAACAGGATTCGTCACCGTGCTCCTCCTGCGCTGGTTCCATATAGATCTGTACAATGGCCTCAACTTCAGTCTCTATACATTCTGGGGGCTGGTAATCGTCTACACCTATTTCCAGCTTCCTCTCATGATTCTGGTCATGTTGCCCGCCCTGAATGCATTGCGACCAGAATGGCGTGAGGCAGCTACTAACCTGGGTGCCTCGAACTTCACTTACTGGCGAAGGGTAGCGCTGCCCATCCTGCTGCCATCACTTATCGCGGCCACAATGTTACTTTTTGCCAACTCATTCGGGGCGTTTGCGACAGCCTATGCACTCGCACAGGGAAGCATCAATATTGTACCGATCCTCATCAGCTTTGTAGTAAATGGTAATGTCAATCTCGACCCCGGCCTGGGTAATGCGCTAGCCGTGGGTATGATTGTGGTACTGCTTATTGCAGTTTCTCTCTATACGGCAATGCTGCGTCGCGTCAGCTTGTGGCAGGGGAGGTAAGGACTATGGCTCAGGCAGTACGTGATATAAACCTTCCAGCAAGGAAGGATACGCCAACGAGGCGAGGCTTCGGGGTGGACAAAATAGTGCTCACCCTCGTTTTCCTCTATCTCATCATACCTCTAGGAGCCACGCTCGTTTTTGGACTCTCAACAGGTAACGGTATAAATCTTAGTACATATAACCAGGTCTTCACCGACGCCGACTTTTCACATACGTTGTTAGTTTCTCTTGGACTGGCCCTCGCCTCCACGCTTTTGACAGTTCTCCTTGTCACTCCAACAGCTTATTGGATACAGTTGCGGCTCCCCAGGGCGCGTCCTTTGATGGATTTTCTGGCACTGGTACCATTTGCCGTTCCCGCTATCGTTATGGCATTTGGCCTGATTGAAGTGTATGGGACTGGCAATACACTGGTCAATATTCTCTCTCTAGGGCTAGTACCACTCTTCAGTAACCAGCCGTTCAATATCGTCAACACACCACCGCTGCTCGTCTGTGCTTATGTGATTGTCTCATTGCCCTTCGTCTACCGCCCCATCGATAATAACCTGCGCGCGATCAATACAAAGGTGCTTTCAGAGGCGGCCTATAGCCTGGGCAGCGGCTGGTGGAGGACGTTTCTGACCATTATTATCCCCAACATTTTGCCTGGAGTGATCAGTGCAGCACTGTTAACCTTCTCGACAGCAATGGGTGAGTTTACTTTAGCCAGCCTTTTTGGTATCTACACTTTCCCGATCTACTTGAATGCGACCGGGCAGAACGATGCTCACAAGGCAGCATCGTTAACCATCTTGAGTTTCATATTGACGCTCATTTGCGTACTCGGTATTATTCTCCTTGTGAGGATTCGACCAGGAAGCCGTGGTAGTGAGGACAGGCTTGATATTGTAGCGGCAAAATAATAAGGAGCATATCGTGGCTTTTCTTGAATTAGAGCACATCACCAAATATTTTGGCCAGACTACGGCTGTAATGGATATAGATTTGTCCGTTGAGCAGGGTGAATTTCTCACGCTTCTTGGTCCAAGTGGCTGTGGTAAAACCACTATTTTACGCATGGTGGCTGGATTCGAGACACCAAGCGCGGGCAACATTCTTCTGGATGGGGAGAATATTACAAATCACTCCGCGAGTAAACGCCCTATGGGTATGGTCTTTCAATCCTACGCGCTTTTCCCTCATATGACCGCACAGCAAAATATCGCCTTTGGCATGTCTATCAAGCACACCCCCAAAGACGTCATTGCCAAACGATGCGCAGAACTGCTCGAATTAGTCGGATTGAGTGACAAGGGTGGTAATTATCCACACCAGCTCTCAGGTGGACAACAGCAGCGCGTTGCGCTGGCACGCGCGCTGGCGGTGGAACCAAAGGTGCTGTTGCTCGACGAACCGCTCTCCGCGCTCGACGCAAAAGTACGTGTTTCATTGCGTAACGAAATCCGTCGTATCCAGCAGCAGTTGAAGATGACGGCGATTTATGTAACGCACGAC
>CATPCK010000514.1 GCA_955652655.1 uncultured Ktedonobacteraceae bacterium
AATTGGAACGACCAGGTTCACGCCGAGTTCTCCGAAGTATTGGAAAAAGTCCATGTCCTCTTTCGCACCGCCAAACGTCACGACTTGTTGGGTTCACTGACTGCCACGAGGCGTGCTGACGCAGCTGAGTCACTGTCTGTTTGTGAGCAAGTTTTCCGCGTGCTTGTTGAACAAGAGTACGCGCGAGCACAGCGCTTACTAGAAATGTATAGTGATCTGCTCCCTACTTCCAGGGATACAGAACCGGGTGCTTCTGACCCTTCGCTGGTTGGGAGGGAGCCAGAGTGATGCGCAGGAGCCGTTGAGGTTGTCGATGTAGTTTTGACTGAGCGTAAAAATCCGCTACCGGAGGAATATTCATCCCTCCCTCTATGTTATGATGGTTGCAATGAGCTTCACCCGACACTATCGAGTGGCCGAATGCAACTAAATTGCTAGCTCAAGCGTATAGTAATGTAAGGAAGACTTCAGAACAAGGTTACTTTGTTTGAACATTGGCTGAACTCTCTAGTTCAAGGAAAGAAATTATGCAGCAACAACAACATTATGTTCGACAATCCAGCGGCGCCAAAGCTATAGATATTGATAAACGTTTACTTCTCTTAAGATATCGTCTACTGCAACTTATGGCTCTCGTTCTTGGAGCTGCCAGCGCTATTGGTCTACACTACATCTTTGCACGCTAAGAAATAGATTTATTCCGATCTTTTGATAAATAATGAGGACACCTGGTAAAAGGTGTCCTTGTGTTTTGTTTTCTGAACGTTCTATCCCTGATTCCTCGTCGCTACGCTCCTCGCTATGATTTTTTTGTGAGGTTGCGGGTGTGGCTTTCCACCAGCCATCGCGGACTGGCCCCCCACAACCTCACAAGATGAAGTGGCGTTAGTGGTTTAAACCGAATCCCTGGGCTACCGGTGCCATTTCATCTTCCCATAGGTGTGCGAAATGAATCCAGTTATGCAGCAGGCGCAGGGTGACCTCCTGGTCAAAAGACACCTCCACTGTATATCCTGTGCGCAGGTTCCAGTTGCGCAGATCGTCACAAAGAGCGGTTCGTCGCTGGTTCCTTTCGCTTGCTGTGGCCGAAGTATTGCGCAATGCCACATAGTAGGCAATGGCACGCCGGCAGAGATGCTCGCTCAGGCGTATAGCGTACGCAATGACCTGCTCAACGTTCAACGAACCTGGCTCGGGGTGTGCTCCCACGATGCTGGCAATGATTGGATCGTTCTCGCGTTTCCTTGTCAATACGTTGAAAGTTAATACCTGGAACATGCCCTGACCAGACAGGTATCTGCGCAGACTTCGCAGCCCTGTCAGGAAATTCTGTTTAAAGTGATAACGTTGCTCCTGTGTCAATCCATAGGTAACCTCTACGGCATCGCTGAGTAAATCCAACACCTGTGCTGATAGTGTGCGAGGCCTTAAACAACCCGCAGCTGCTGGCTCAATATACTCTCTCCAGGGCTGCTGCAGCCAGCGATAGAGCGGACGCTTAAAATACGTACCGGCAAGATACTCGTCCAGGCAGAGCTCGGCATAGAAGTGCATCCCTAGCGGCGTGAATATTCCTGGTACGTCATTGATAGCATATGTTCCTGCGAGGGCATTGATATAAGGATTGAGAGCGATGTCTGTCGCTATATGTGAAAGATAGCCCAGGGCGAACGCCAGGGCCTGGCTACGCAGCGCGGGGGAAGGGATATTCGCGGTAAGTTCGAGGAAAGCAAGTAGAACGTCACCTGAGCGGTTACAGTGGAGCAATGGGGCCCATTGCTTTCCGCCTTCTGTAGTCATTTGAGGGTTGTGCTGCCTGCCGCCTGAAATTTTCTGACGGAAGAGCCTTCTCTGAAAGGTAGTCACATCGGGAGCCATTGCTCCCAGGAAGGCCATCGCGGATATATCACTACCCGGGAAACGCATTTCTATTTTTGGGAGTGGGCCAGTATGCCATACAGCACCAGCCGGGGTAGTTTGTGGTGGGATAGCCGTTCCAGATACGTGATGGCGTAAGGCGGAAGCATCCATAATCAGCGAGCCAAGGTCGTTACCAACATCCTGACTGCGTTGAGCTGTTTCGATCAAGACGCACCAATGCGTGAGAAATGCGGGCATAAACGTTCTCTCTCCTCAGCTTTCTACACCACCATCGATGCTATAGCTTTCGGGCGTACCTTCACTGTTTAGATACAATATTACCCTGGTTTTTCCCGCGATAATGGGGGGAGCAGGAGTAGTAATGGTAGGCTCTGTTGGTGCCTTGTCAGGCTCACTACCAGGCTCACCGGTGTGGAGGATTTCAATGGAGAGGGCCATTTCATCTGAAAGATAAAGCGACTCAATGTCGCTCCCTGGAGTTTTTTGCCTTTTTTCGCTGATGAACCGGCCGCGCCGCCGGAAAACCTGGAGCAGAAACGATTGAGCCTGGTTTAGTACTTTCAAACGAAAGAGGCGAAAGGGCATAGTATGGACCATGCGCGATTCAGCCGATGTGCCTTCCTGTTGGAGGGCACTATGCCGCGCTGCTGGCTGGTCAAGCGGCACGATGCGCACCTGTTCTCCTACGTCTTCGCGCTGCGAGTGTTCGCTGCTTTGCTCACTTGTTGCTGTGCCACTCCAGCCAGGGTGGGGCGGCCCTTTTGCAAGGATAATGCGAGGGACAGTAACTTCGAGATTGACAACTAGTGGCGTATCACTGCTCATAGACGACACTTG
>CATPCK010000515.1 GCA_955652655.1 uncultured Ktedonobacteraceae bacterium
TGCCCTTTCCAGTCACATCGAAGCCTCTTCCACCCACGCCCTCATCGAATACCATTGGGGCGACTTCAAGCACGATCCCGTCGAGGTGCTGCACAAGTTCTTCGATGGCTTCCTCTATTGGGCCAACTGGGGTTCGCCCGAACTGGCATTGTGCTTCCCGCATGGAATCTTGCCGGTCGATCTCATAGATGGCTACGATTTCGCTGATTTCGTCACCTTCACGCGGCACGTGGATTATGATATCCTCGATATCCAGTTTGGCGAGTTGGAAGCGCCTGACGAATGGGTTGACTATGAACTGGGATCGCTCATTGCCCTACGCGAGGAATTGATGGAAGGCGATTCGCGGGCGCTGTATATCGTCTGGTTGGCCGGTCAGCACATGATAGGAGGCTATGACGAAGAAGAGGACGAAGAAGAGGACTATGAAATCAGTGTGCCACCGGTTCCGCCCGCTTTTGGCACGCTGACAGCGGCCCAGGAGGCGCTGTCAGAATTGTTACGGGTGCCAGAGGAACTGCTCGTCGCGACAGCTCGACATAGCAAGGCGGCCGTGTCCTCTACTGGCGATGACGTTGCCGCATGGGTCAAGTTATTGCCACCAGAGCGCCAAAACGATTATCTGGTTCGGTTAGCACGCAATGAGCCAGGCCTGAGCCGCCTACTCGTCAAGGAGTTGCGCGAACTGGGCCAGGACAAGACCAGAGCGACGCCACCAACGGGTGAGCACGTCACCTACGCCACGCTGCTCGCCGAAAGCAAGTCTATTAAAGCCCAACTGGAACGCGAGAAGCGCGAGCAGGAGCGATTGGCCCGTCAGCGTCATCTGCAAGATATCCGCGATCGCCAGGACGATTACTGGCATCAAGTCGATGAGGCAGTGATGCGCAGTTCGGGCACAGGCTATGATGAAGCCGCTCAATTATTGATCGAGCTGCGTGATGCAGCCGATCAATTCAAAGAGACCCGGGAATTTCAAGACCGTTTTCGCGCCTGGGTGCGGCCTCACCTGCGCCGTCCCGCCTTCGTCAAGCGCTTGCAGGCTCGCAAGTTTACTTTGCCAGAAGCGTAAGAGGTATTGTCAACATTATGGAAAGTATTTTTCTATCTGTCAAAAAACATCGCCCAAAATAAGTAAATAGCCTACCGCTGTTTCCGGATGGTGTTCCTAATATCCGGTTTTGGATTGCTGATCTAACCACTCATTACTCTGTTTCATTGCTTATTTCACCCTGGCTTATCGTATTTACCGGAGGGTTAGACGATGACCGTCAACGCATCTGGCCGCTCTGTTATGGAGCGTTGTGACATACTGGGCGGCTACAGTGAAGAGCCTGACTGTCTTACTCGTCCTTTCGCATCGCAGTCGATGCGGCAGGCAAACGAGGCTGTGGCAGCATGGATGCAGGCCGCTGGAATGACCGTTCAGCAAGACAAGGTTGGCAATCTCATCGGAAGATACGAGGCGAGCCAGGCAGGTGCGAAAACCTTGCTGCTCGGTTCACATCTTGACTCAGTACGCGATGCGGGCAAGTACGATGGTCCTCTTGGCGTGATGGTTGCGCTTGCCTGCGTTGAGCGATTGCACGCTCGTCGTGAGCGTCTACCTTTTGCCATCGAGGTACTCGCTTTTGCCGATGAGGAAGGTTTACGCTACCACAGCGATTACATTGGGAGCAAAGTCGCGACGGGTACATTCGACCCGGAAGCTCTTCACTTAACCGATGCTGAGGGTATCAGCATGGCTGAGGCGATTCGCGCATTTGGCGGGGATCCTGATCCTGAAGCCCTGCAAACCGCCCGCTGGCACCGCGATGAACTCCTGGCCTATTGCGAAGTCCACATCGAGCAAGGACCGGTGCTTGAAGCTCGTAACCTGCCAGTTGGGGTCGTTTCAGCTATCGCCGGACAGAATCGCATCAGCATGCGCTTTGTAGGCGAAGCTGGTCATGCCGGTACAGTCCCCATGTCTCTACGCCGCGATGCACTCTGTGCAGCGGCCGAGTTTGTGCTGGCGGTTGAGGCAATTGCACACAGCCTCCCGGGACTGGTCGCTACGGTGGGGCAAGTCAGCGTACAACCAGGGGCAAGCAATGTGATACCGGGACAAGTGACGCTTAGCGTGGATGTGCGACATCAGGACGACGCGGTGCGTGAGCAGGCGTGCCGCCAGTTAGAAGAACGGACACGCGAGATCGGTGTAGCACGGCACGTTTCGTTCAACTGGCAGATTCTGCAGGGGCATCGTGCCATGTCGTGCGCACCGCATCTTGTTGGGCTACTAGCGCAGGCAATAGAGGAGATGGGATACCCCCTGCTTTCCCTTCCAAGTGGGGCAGGACACGACGCGGTCACTCTGAGTGAACTCACCGATGTTGCCATGCTCTTTGTGCGTTGTCGAGGTGGCGTCAGTCACAATCCCGCCGAGTCGGTTACTATGGAGGATGTGGAGATAGCAATTCAGGTGCTGGAGCGGTTTCTGCTGCTGTTGCGTTAAGGGTGAGGTTACCTATACTGCTTTATACGCTCTTTGAAAGAAAGTGAAGCGGCAAGGCTTGAGAACAGAGAAAGGAAACGTATGTTACGGTTCGATCTGAATATCTCGATTCTGTTGAAAGGAGTTCCGTTCTTAGAGCGGTTTGAACGCGCTGCCAGTCTTGGCTTTGGAGCCGTGGAGTTCTGGTGGGCTGGAGAAGAAAATCTTTCTGCCGCTGCGGAACGGCTGCGTGCTACGGGGCTGGCCGTTGCTCTGATGAACTTTGACGCCGGTAACATGGCAGGTGGAGATCGTGGGTTTCTCAACGACGCAGACCAGCAAAAGCGATTTCGCACCCATGTTCCAAGAGCAATTGAGTTTGCTGCGCAGATTGGATGTCCCCAGTTAAACGCGTTGGCAGGGAATCTGCTCCCAGGAGAGAGCCGGGAGGCCCAGATGCAACGGGTGCGTGAGAGCCTGGCCTTTGCTGCCGACTGTGCCGCAGCTGCCGGCCTTGGTGTGGTGGTCGAAACGCTAAACATCTTTGAAAATCCACGCTATCTCCTTACCAA
>CATPCK010000516.1 GCA_955652655.1 uncultured Ktedonobacteraceae bacterium
CACGTCAGCCCTCTGGTCTATTCTTGCTGGGTATCGTCGCCTTAGGCCTTATCGCTTATGGGCTTTACTCGTTCGTGGAAGCACGATATCGTCGCCTTGGAAGGTAGACCTCGTTCGCGAGGGGTAGATTCAGTAAGGAAGTAGGTTTCACCTGGATGCGTGGAGGAGGAAAGACTTTCCTCCTCCACGCATCCAGGTGAAATTTTTTTCGCACTGATGTTTTGAAAAATCTTGACGTTTATGGTATACTCGTGATGTTGTTCCCGTAGCTCAGTGGATAGAGCATCGGCCTCCGAAGCCGTGTGCGCAGGTTCGATTCCTGTCGGGAACGTTTTTTTATTCCACGGACTCCGGCAGTACATCTACTTCGGGTAAGCTAGCCTCGTTCTCTACATCGGACAGCTTCGCAAAGTCTTTGGGAAGCTGGTTTTTAACGTTCTCTATCTCATCAAACCAAAAGTTTCTATTTCTCCAAAACATTGACATTGCTCACTTTTACCTGTTATGTTTGTGTTGTTGAGAATATGTCGGAGGGATTCGGAAAATGGCATCTGAGCTACCACCTGGCATTACTAATGCGCTGACCCACGCGGACTATCACATCTCACAACAGCAGACACAGCAACATCCAGCAGCTGTCGCTCCACCATCTCCTATACCGATAATGCCTGCAGAGCCAATGTCTCCACAGGTTTCATCTATCAAACAGCGACTCAAAATATTTATTCCCATTATGCTAATCCTGGCGCTTGTGCTCATCATCTACTTCGTCTGGAACGCTTCAACTACTCCTACCTCCACCTCCCCTGCTCCCATCTCAGGGATCACGCCGCAGAACTTTGGGAACAACCCTGCATCAAAAGGGTCAAACACTGGAGCAACTCCCTCTTCAGACAACGGTAATATACAGGTCTATATCGTGGGAGCCGTCAAAAATCCTGGAGTGTATACGCTTCCAGCAGGAGCACGAGTCTACGCATTATTACAGACAGCAGGTGGACCTTTGGCAAAGGCGAACCTGGTCGCGCTTAATTTGGCAGCGAAACTGACCGATGGCGAAGAAGTGTATGTCACATTGATCGGAGAACAGCCCCCAACGTATCTGGGTGGTGTACCAGGATCTGGGAGTGGAACACCCAACAGCAATTCAACCGGCCAGCAGGTCAATATCAATACAGCTAGCGCGGATGAGTTACGCCAAAACCTGCACATTAGCAGCACAACAGCACAAAACATCGTAAACTACCGGTTACAGCACGGTCCCTATTCGTCCATCGATCAACTCTTACAGGTTGTGAGCAAGACCATCTATAACCGTATAAGGGACCAGGTCACTATTCAATGAGATAATTTGCTGCTCCCGGTTTACCAGCCCGATAGTCATAAAGAAGACCAGACCCTGAGCCAGTTATCGTATTCCTCCGCGAAAAAAGGAGGCATGTTGATGCATGATAAAGAGTAAGAGTATAGCACCCGAACTACGCGGCCTGACGCTGGTAATCGTAACCGGAGCATGGCTAGCCGGTATTCTACTCGCCTACTGGATTCCATTGACTTCACTACTGCTGCTCATTGCTGCTATAGTGACTTTGCTCTGCCTTATTTTCTTCTGGAGCAATGTCCAGGCGCGTTTGTTCATGCTTTTCACCCTTGGCTTATTGCTCGGGGCCTGGCGGTACACGTCTGCTTCGCCTCTCGGAGACGCTCATGCCATCTCAGCAAGCATCGGGATAGGCACACTTGAAATACGAGGCAATGTCAGCGACGAACCCAAATTGGAGGGGAAAATTCGTGTATTGCTGGTCGCAGTTAGCGCTATCAGTAAAAACGGAGGTGCGTCCTGGCAAAATGCGCATGGACAAGTCGAAGTGGAGGCCCTTGGTAGCGCAGTAGAGGACCCTTATGGAGCTAACTATGGTGATAATGTCGAACTCCGGGGAAAACTCCAGGCGCCCCTACCACAAGCCACACCCGATATTTTCGCCAGTATGATCTTTCCCCGTGTCAGTGTCAGTGGAACAGGTGGCAATCCAGTGATTGCAGCACTGTATCACCTGCGTTTTACGCTGGCAACCGTCATTTCACGGTCACTGCCACAACCAGAGGCAGCACTCCTCACGGCTATCGTTCTAGGGTTGCGCACGCCTGCGCTTAAACCCCTCATTGCAGCATTTAATAACACAGGAACCGCGCACTTGATCGTTCCATCGGGCTTTAAAGTGACCATCTTAGCAGGGCTCATTCTTGCCGGTACACGCTGGCTGTATACAAAACCGGGTGATCAAGGGACCTCTCTGTTACCAGCACAGAAGCGCCGGTATAATCGACGGCGTTGGTTCACCTCAGCAGTAATTATAAGCGGTATCGCGGCCTATACTATTCTCAGTGGCGGTGGGCCAGCAGCACTACGCGCTGGCATTATGGGCGGACTGCTGGTAATCGCTCCCCGTTTTGGAAGAACCTATAACTTTTATACTGCTCTCGCCGCGTGTACACTCATGCTAACCATCATCGACCCTTTTGTACTCTGGGACGTTGGTTTCCTGCTCTCTTTCCTCGGTACATTGGGTATTGTTATGCTCACACCCATCTTGCAAAAAGCGCTAAAAAGTATCGAACGCCTGCCTTTTGGACATTCCATTGCTGAAATGAGTGCGGTTACTATAGCGGCACAAGTAGCGACATTACCTATCATCGCAATATCCTTCAAGCAAGTTTCTTTCATCGCCCCCATCACTAATATCCTGACAGTGCCACTGCTAGGCATCATTATCTTCCTCGGTGTACTTATTTGTGGAACTGGAATGTTCTTAGCCCCACTTGGTATGCTCTGTGGCTGGGTTGCCTGGCCTGTGCTCTGGTATGTCGACAAAATAGTGACCGCATGTTCAGTACTTCCAGGCGCTTTCATAAATGCAAGCAACGTGAATACTGGATTAGCCTGGTGCTATTATGTGCTTCTCTGTTTAGTCGCCGGCACCATCATATATAAGTGGCCAGCCGAGAAGAGACAAAACCATGCTACCACTCCAGCGCTGCTGTCTCGACGTACATGGTTTATAGTGTATTTGAGTGCAGCGATTGTCGTCATTCTTGCAACAGGCGCGACAGCCCTGGCAGCAAAATCCGACGGGAAAACAACGATCTCTTTTCTCAATGTTGGCCCTACTAACCAGCAACCACAAGGTGAAGCTGTCTTGATTCAAACACCTGATGGCAAGATTGCGCTCATCGATGGCGGGATGGATGCTACATCGCTAGGGCAGGAGCTTGATAGCCGCCTGCCCTCCTGGCAGCGCACAATTGATGTGGTCATATCGACCACACAAAAAGCTGATCACCTGGTTGGATTACAAGATGTCATAACCCGTTTCCAGGTTGGCGAAGTAGTGGATGCCGGGATGCTTCACCCAAACGTAAGATATGCCCTGTGGAGGCGCACGATTTCCGAGCGTAATCTTCGCTACGTCGAAATTCGACAGGGTGCAACGATCGCTGTAGGAAGTCAAGTCGCGTTGCAAGTGTTCTGGCCTCGCTCATCCTTGCACAAGGGAGGCAACGAGGAAGTAGATAACGGACTGATTGTGCGCCTAATCACACCGGGTTTGCGCCTGCTCTTCTTAGGTGCGTCTGCTATGAGCAAATATGCTCTTAACGGGCTACTCAGCGATATAGCTCCTCGCTATTTGCAGGCAGAAATAGTGCAGGTCGTTGCCGTGGTAGGCAAAGCATTTCCAACAGAATTGAGCGATCTCCTCCAGGAAGTCAAACCTTCAGTCGTCGTTATCACTCCCGCTGCTCTAAGCGCAAAACAACGCAAAAGTAGCACGGCATCGGTCATCAACCCACTCCCTTCAGCGCTTTCCAGGGGAGCAACATGGCAAATTGAACAAACGGCGCAGGTAGGTACAATAGAGTTCAACTGTAGTAACCAGGGATGGAGCATGAACGTATAATGAGTAGACCAGGGCTTTACGATGGAAAAAGGAAATAATGTAACATGATCTGCGAACGCTGTGGAAAAGAGATATCTGCCAATGCTGCAATTTGCCCTTCCTGCGGTACAGTGGTCCAACCACCAACTAGCTATGGGCGGTATTCTTCCAGAGAGTACGATAATCCTCAACCGATGCCAACAAATGAACAGGGTTACACGCCACTGCAAAATTTAGAGCCGGTAGAGGCAGCAAGCCCACCACCGCCACAACAGGATTTTGGCTATGGGCCAGCATATTATGCACAGACTGCGTATCAACCTCAACCCAGCTCAATAAATGTTACGGTCGTCAACACTTTCACAACTTCCTCAAGCAATAATAATAGAGGGGCGCTCCTCGCGGAGATCTTTCTCTCTCTCTTTGGCATATACGGCGTTGGCTGGCTCATAGCAGGTGAAACAACTATAGGAGTCGTACTACTTATTTGTAGCTTCGCACTTTTCTGGCCCCTGGCCATCATGATAGCTATTTTTACGCTGGGCTTCGGCATCATTTTTTGTAATCTCCCGTTGGCTATCGGCGGTATTGTTCTCAATGCCATTCTTTTGAACAACGCATTGAACCGTAAAGCAAAGCTCGTCTCATATACTACAGTCCAATCACAACAGCAGATGCCGCCGAGGCAAGCCAGGCCACAATAAGGAAACAGAAAAGGGCGAAGAGAGGTAGCATTCCTGAGAGAAAGCCACCTCTCTTCGCCCTATTGATTGCTCACCTGACACGAACACGAATATACTTACCTTGCGAAGGCCAGGCGACGATATTTTTCGCGCGATTCTAACCAGGCTTCGTCAGAGAGACCTAGTTTTTCGCGCAATGATTCTGGTGTCACACCCGCCTTGAGCTGCCGAACCGCGAAAGTATCGCGGAGTAATTGTAATGTGACCCGCTTTTGTATGCCAGCAGCTTTCACTGCTCTCCCCAGGATATAGTTCAGGTTGCGGTCAGTGCAATCAAACAGTTCATTGGTAGGACGATATTTTGCCTGATACTCCTTGAAGATAGTGGTGAATTCGGCTGGAAGAGCAAGGCGCCTCTCACGATGCTGTTTCCCGGTCGACGGAGCAAAGTGGATGGTAATCATAGGAGTCTGTTCATCAGAAAGATCGATGTGACTCAGTTTTAATCCCATCACCTCTTCCTTCTTCAAGCCCGCGTAGAGGACGAGATAGAGCAGGCAGTGACAGCGAGGGTCATCTGCAGCCGCACTTAACAGGCGTTGTATCTCATCCTCGAATAATAGCTCTGGCAGAGGAGGTAAAGGTCGTTCCAAAACCAGGCTCGCCGAAGGGTCTTCTCGAATTATACCTTCACGCGCTAACCATGAGAAGAAATTTTTGAGGAAGGTGACACGACGTGCCATGGTTTTGGGGGCGGGTGTCTGTCCCTTGTTGCCAAATTTCAGCTTCATAAGCCAGTCGGTAAGTTGCTCCTTGGTAATACGCCCTACGGGAGTATCCTGGCCAATAAAGCGACTAAACATTTTCAGGTCTGAGAGGAAACAGGTAACCGTATAATTTGATTTTCCACGCAGCAGAAGTTCTTGCTGATACGGTATAGCACATGCTGACAGGCTAGACTGGTCAGTAAGCGGATTGGTACGAACCAGAGGTGGGTAAGGTGTTTCTAAAGGATCTGGTGGCTCCGCAATGACTGTTGCCGCATCAGTAAACAGGTTACTTTGTAAAACGGTGGTGTCGTCAGTTACGATGGTATTCGTGTCCGATATGTCTACAGCCTGGTTTTTATGTTGAGTGTCCTTCTCCATCAGTCACTCCCTTATAGCTGGGTAACTACGATGGTCACCCCTTTAACGCTCTTATATATTTCATTATAGCAGGGTATAGCAAGTTTGTTCAAACATAGTATAAAGTTGTTACATTCCTTACAACGATACGTCCTAAAATGAGTATTCTACTGAAATACTTTCATTACCAGGAATTGTGATCCATGAAACGTTGGCAACCATATGTACCTTTACTGGGAATATTCTGCCTGGCTTTAGCAGTGCGTGTTCTCTATAACCTGACAGTGGGAAAGAATTATGTGGCGGGTTTTGACGCACAGGCCTATGAGAAAATCGCGTTTAACATCGTGCGCGAACACTGTTTCTGCTTAAACCCCTCTATGCCAACGGTTGGCCGCGCTCCTCTTTGGCCCGGTGTCATTGCCGCCTTCGATATCTTGTTTGGTCCCGGCAATCTTTATGTACGCCTTTTTTTGTGCCTGGTTGGTACAGGTACATGCGTACTGGTCTACCTGTTTGCCCGAGAAGTATTCAATAAACAGATTGCTCTCCTGGCAGGAATACTGGCAAGCATCTACCCGGGGCTTTTTATTTATGACGGCTGGTTATACTCTGAATCACTCTATACCTTCTTGCTCTTAGCTTTTTGTTACATGCTCCTCCTTTTACAACAAACCGGAAAATACAGGTGGGCGATCACAAGCGGCATAACGCTTGGCCTGTTCTCCCTCACCAGACCAAATGGCTTGCTCATACTTGGCATGGTTTTTCTCTGGAGTATAATTTTCGCGCAGAAAAAAATCCTCTCCTGGAGGTCGACCACTACGAGTTTCGCTATCATTTGCCTGATTGCGCTCGTGGTTGTGACCCCCTGGACGATACGTAATTACCAAACTACACACAGATTTGTTCCCGTAGCAACTGGAGATGGTTTTGTACTGCTGGGCGCTTATAATGACATGATCTTTGATAACACACCCTTCCGTGGAATGTGGATCAGGCCATCACTGACTCATCCTGAAATTGTGAAGCATTACCTCGGCTGTCAGAGGGAATGTGAAGTACAACAAAATTCAGACTACGAGCGTTACGCAGGGCAGTGGGTACTGTCTCATATGAGCGATATGCCTTATCTGCTCAGCCTCCATTTCCTGGCTATGTGGACCCCTGCCACTCCTGATGGTGATCTACCGATGTATCAATTTCCCTCTCGCCATTCCTCGCAGATCGTGGTAGGGATGATACAAACCATATCAATCCCTGTTTTTATCTTAGCTGCGTTTGGCCTGATAGTGACATGGAGAAGGAAATGGCGCCAACTTCTGTTCATTTACTTAGTTGTTGGTCTGACAATTGGTGAATGTCTCCTCTTCTATGGGAGTTCTCGCTTCCGCGCTCCTATTGAGCCAATGTTAATTATCTTGCTATCGGGCGGGATATGGTGGGTAATATTCTTACCCTCGTGAATGCGACTGCACTTTACCGGCATGCCGCAAAATAAAAGCGCTGGTTTTGGCAAAGACCTCTTCACGTTCATGATCCATCATTATCATATGATAGGAGTGGTGAAATGTGAGGAGATGCTTCTCATGTGAACCAATCAATCGGTAGATTTCGCGCCCATCTCGGGCGGGGACCACATGATCATTGGTTGCGATCATAATCAGTGCGGGGACAGTTATGCCAGGTAGCTCCTCCCGCAGTTGTGGTAAAAATTGTAACATACTGTAAACTGGCGCAACAGGAGCCAGGCGATAGACATTTCTTTTATAGCGTCGACGAGCCCCTGGATCTCGCACGTCATCGTGCAGCATGGGAAGCAAGGGGGTAATCCGCCTGACGATGCCAACCAGGCGCTTTAAACCAGGATACATATGGAGGGGAGCGCACATCGTCACAATACCGGTCACTTCCTCATGTGCGGCGACGTGCAAGGCTAAGGCGCCTCCAAGCGAATGCCCAACGAGAAACACATATTCACAACGCTGTTTGAGCAAGCGCAATGCGTGGCGCACAGCATCTGCCCAATCCTCCCAGCCAAGGGATGCCATTTCTCGCGCAGGTACTCCGTGCCCAGGCAACAATATATTTTCAGTGATGAGGCCTTTTGCCTGGAGAAAGGTCTCCATCTCGGCCATTTCTTCTTGAGTACCATTCAAACCATGTATCAGGAGCGCACCAATCGCAGGTTGCCTCAATACATGGGTGTGAGATTGTAATGATTCGGTTGTAGACATCGCTTTCATTCTTACTGCTCTGTCAAGGTTCAAGTGAAAGGCGTGAGCCTGGCGACCGCAAGGATCGCCCCTACATTTCTCCTGGCAAATGAAGGTGGTCAGACTACTACCATGCTACTGAGTAAGTTTTTTCAGTTCCATTCATAATTACATTATATAGTTGCCAAGACCATGCCCAAATGTTGCATTTGGCCTGGGAGCTCAACATTAAGCTACGTCCGTTGAAGTTGGTGAGTCATCCCACAAACCCAACTGGACGGCAGGTTGGACTACGGCCAACCCACAAAGCTG
>CATPCK010000517.1 GCA_955652655.1 uncultured Ktedonobacteraceae bacterium
ACAGACTTTAGGCGACCGGGAAGCTGCTATCGCTAATGATCTGACAAAGATGTTTGAAAAAGTGCAACGCGGAACACTTTCCTCGCTCCTGGAAGCGGTCACACAATCAAAACCGCGCGGAGAGTATATTATTGTTATTGCGGGTATGGGTAAGGGAGAAATGGAAGAAGAGCATAACCACCCCTGACCGGTTATGCTCTTCTTCCATTTCTGTTATATTCCCATCACCTCGATGAGTTCTTTTACAGCGTCAGCAGACTTCTGCAACTGAGCGCGCTCGCCTTCATCTAATTCCACCTCGACGACCTCCTCCATACCCTGTGCTCCAAGCTTAACCGGTACACCAACAAAGAGATCTCGGATCCCATATTCCCCTTGCAAATAGACTGCACATGGCATAATCATTTTCTTGTCAAGCAATATAGAATCAACCATCTGCAGGACCGAAGCCGATGGCGCAAAATATGCGCTGCCTGTACCTAGCAACTTCACGATTTCAGCCCCACCATCGCGTGTACGCTGCACAATCTGCTCGATGCGCTCTGCCGAAAGCAATTGAGCAATAGGAACTCCCGCCACGGTACTCATACGAGCAAGAGGAACCATGGTATCGCCATGACCACCCAACACATAAGCCTGCACGTCGCGCACTGAGGCACCCAGCTCCTGGGCAATGAATGTCCGGAAGCGTGCCGTATCCAGCACTCCAGCCATTCCTATCACGCGGTTACGCGGGAAGCCACTGATGTGATACGCGAGTTGCACCATAGCATCCAATGGGTTGGTGACCATAATCAAGATACAATCAGGTGAATGCTTGACGACATTCTCAATCACCTGCGTCACAATCTCCTGGTTTTTCTTCACCAGGTCGTCCCTGGACATTCCTGGTTTACGTGGGAAACCAGAGGTAATCACAACGATATCAGAGTTTGCGGTATCGGCGTAATCATTTGTACCAATGATTAGCGAGTCATAGCCAAGCACAGGTCCCGCCTGAAGCATATCCAATGCCTTCCCCTGCGGCATATTGGGAACAATGTCGTACATCACCATGTCGGCGTAGTCGCGTTCTGCCAGGCGCTGTACCAATGTACTACCTACAAAACCGGCGCCAACTACCGTTATTTTACTTCGCATTGAGCTATCCCTTTCAACTACAAAATAGACGAACGAAGATATCCATCATTCAGATACTGTATCGTTGGTTCATAAAATATTGTATGCGCTGTGGAACACAAATGGCAAAGCCCTCCTACTACAACATGGTGGTCACATACCAGCATACTCCCTTTTCCAAATATACATATTCTTATCATAGAATATAGTTAGTTTGCACATAGCAATTATAAAAAAGAAACTCTACTATGTAGTATTAACAGTTGCAGATTTCGAATTCTAGAAAGATGATT
This sequence comes from uncultured Ktedonobacteraceae bacterium, assembly GCA_955652655.1. Classification (GTDB taxonomy): domain Bacteria; phylum Chloroflexota; class Ktedonobacteria; order Ktedonobacterales; family Ktedonobacteraceae; genus UBA11361. The sequence continues at coordinate 1,413 of CATPCK010000517.1, forward strand.
ATTACGAATTCCTGCTAAATCTTCAGCTTCTCGTTCGAATATCGCAAATCTACAATGGTTAGGTAGCTCCTTTCTTCAAAAACTCACCTGGTCGTTGGTATTATCTACCGCAAAGGAGGCATTTATCAATGGCGCAACCAGATTTATCCCAGCACGAGAAAGATGAAGCATTACTGCAAAAGTTTGGCTACAAACAGGAATTGCAGCGAACGTTGGGGTTCCTCTCCAATTTCGCAGTGGCTTTCTCTTACATCTCTGTTTCGACTGGCACATTTGCCCTCTTCTATCTTGGCTTAGCGGCAGGTGGCCCGGCATTTTTCTGGACGTGGCCCATCGTTGCTGGCGGACAATTCCTCGTCGCCCTTAACTTCGCTGAACTGGCTTCGCACTTCCCGATCGCGGGTTCAATCTACCAGTGGAGCAAGCGCCTCTCGGGTTTTACCCTCGGCTGGTTTACTGGATGGGTCTATTTCTTCGCTGGCGTTCTGACAGTGACGTCAGTAGCATTTACCGTTCCCATTCCGTTGCTGGCCATCTTCCCCAACATTCCAGCAACCATTTTAGGTTTGAACAACACAGTCTTCATCGCCCTGGTCACGATCATACTCTGCACTCTCATCAACGTTGCGGGTGTCAGGCTAGTTTCCATCATCAACAATGTTGGTGTCGCGGCTGAGATTATCGGCATGTTTGGCTTCGCGCTGATCCTGCTCTTATTCAACAACCATCAACCTGTCGGCTTCCTTTTTACTGGCCCGCACACCTCGCTCCAGTCTCCTGGCAACGAGTGGACTCCAGGCTTCGGCGTCACCTATGGTGGAGCTTTCATAGCCGCTCTCTTCATGTCACTCTTCGTGATCTATGGCTTCGACACGGCAGGCACGCTTGGTGAGGAGACAAGAAACCCGCAGAAGAACGCTCCACGGGGTGTCCTCTGGTCCATCGGCCTCTCGTTCATCGCAGGTCTGCTCTTCCTCGGTGGAACACTGCTCTCGATCAAAAATTATCCAAAAATTGAGGGCATTGCACAGGGAACCAACTTCCTGTCAGCATTACCGCAGATCATCCAGGATGCTCTTGGTCCATTCTGGGGAAACGTGTACCTGTTTGTGGTGCTCATAGCTGTCTTCGTCTGCACGCTGGCTATCCAGTCCGCCACCATTCGCCTGATGTTCTCGATGGGGCGCGACGGTCGTCTTCCCTTCGGCAGAATCTGGGGTACAGTTAATCCGACATTCCATACTCCTCTTTGGGCAGGCATCGCCGTCGCTGTGCTCTCCGCACTTCCTTTCCTGGTCAGCACTGCCATCGGTGTCATAGTGACAGCCGCAACAGGTCTGATTTACGTATCGTACTTCATGAATAACATTGCTTCACTTGGCGCTCGCTTCAGAGGTTGGCCAAGAGAGAAAACGCCCTTCAGGCTTGGCCGGTGGGGAATTCTCATCAATGTGTTAGCATTGATTTACGGCGGGCTGATGATTATCAACTTCCTCTGGTTTGGCGGCCTCCGCAGCGTCTATACCAACCCGGCGCTAAACCTGGTCTTAACTTCCTGGGCCAGCATCCCTGTGCTCAACGTCATCGGCAACATCCCGATCTTTGAGTTCTCTCTCATTATCCTCTTTGGAGTCGGCGCCATCTACTGGTTTGGCTTCAAACGACGCGATGTGATTTCAAGCGGCGAGAAGCGTGCCGAGGCTTTAGCCGATTGAAGGTATCTCTTCTATCATCCACACAGTGAGGGTCAGCGCGGTTTGAAACCGCGCTGACCCTCACTGTGTGGACGGTACAAAACCCTGTTCCCCTCACAAAACTGCTTGACATCTTGCAAAAGTTGGAGTATCATACACTTCACAAATGTCAGGCTGCAAGTACGCAGCCTGTTCTATTGGGGTGTCGTTCAACGGTAGGACTGCCGACTCTGGATCGGCCGATTGGGGTTCGAATCCCTGCACCCCAGCCATGGAGAGGGTATACATACCTCTCCATGTTTTATTTTCACCTCGACACTACCTCCTGCTAATGCGAAACAAGAAACGCCTCATGCCCCTCAAAAACGCCTCAACATTGTACAAACATTATTCAAGTCAAAAAATCATGAGCCTGCTCACCTTGTAATTCTGTTTATTCTATGTTATAACTATGTACATAGTTTGCATAATGTTTAGCAGAAGGGACGCGTATTTATGGTAGCGCTTATGGCCGTAGAGCCTCAAACCAATAGTTCTAATGATGCAGAAGATATAAGTCTGCCCGAACAACAAAATACGGAAAACGTAGGCTTCGCAAACGAGAAACCAGACAGGAGTGAGCAGCAGGCCCTTGTAGCACGAGCATTACAAGGCGAGCAAGAAGCTTTTAACGATATTGTCAATCAATATAGTTCTCTGATGTTGCGAACGGCAAACATGATCGTGGCAGACCGTGACATTGCAGAAGATGTGGTGCAAGATGCTCTGATCCAGGTTTGGCACCATCTTCCTGAATTGCGCGATGCCGGGGCCCTACGCTCCTGGCTCATGCGCATCGTCGTCAATCAATGTATCAGTTTCAAGCGCCGCGTGGCACGCTCCACAGCATTTATACGTCAGTCGCTGGCCGACCAGGAAACAGATCTTCTTGCCCAGGTGGCCGATGACCATAAGGGGCGGATGGAACGAGACTGGGACCTCGCCCAGGCTATCAAGAACCTGCCTGTCAAACAGAGAACGGTAATCGTCCTACACTATTACAATGGCATGACGCTTCCTGAGATGACCCAGACATTAAGGACCTCGGAAAATACCCTCAAAAAGCGTATACAGGCAG
>CATPCK010000518.1 GCA_955652655.1 uncultured Ktedonobacteraceae bacterium
GTCTAAACGTCAATTATACGGGTATATGGTTATAGTGGGCTTCTCTTTCCTTAAAGGTTGTTCCTTTCACCTCCTTTAAGGCATAGTTCAAATCAATGTGATACTACGACATTTTAATGTGGTTGTTCAAACTGCCACAATTGTTTGAGCGTTCTCTGAATCTTTCCTAAGTAATAAATTTTGCCTTATTCAATCTAATCACCATTGTAAATTCGCTAACGCTGTCTAATACGCTGTCAAGGCGGCAAAACAGATAAAAGAGCTTGATGCAAATATGCGGTAGAGGTGCATTGAGGAATTTTGCAGGAAAATATTTTTAGTAATTTACAATTTTCCATTTTTCTAATCAAACACGCCAAACTTTTATTGACAAATGCGGACGAAGAGACTACAATTAGAAAAGATTGAAAGGCTTCATGTAATGATTAGGAGGCAGTTTCATGGCTGTTGCACATTCTGACTTTTATCGTCATGAGAACTTCATCCGCAAATCCATCCAGATCCCCTCGACGCAGCATAAAGAGCTGAAAGCCCTGGCGGTTGAACTAGAAGCTTCCCTAGGAGATGTTGTAGAGACAATTATGGAACTTATGCAGCAAGATAATTACCAGCAGTTAAAATCAGCAATCCTTCAGAAACGCGAACAAGCAATCACCTCTCTCACTTACTCACTCGATGAAGCCTACGACTACCTCGGTTCCCTCCCAGAAACACTCGACGATGCCCGCTTCTTTTTTGATGCCGGTCATGAAGGTATGGTTGCGTAATTGCGTAATAAGGTAAATGTGCATGAGTAGTGAGGCCAGGCAAACACAACAGCCCAGCCCCCAACAAACGACGAGACAAAGAGAAACAAATGCTCCTTCATCGCCCCCTTCAAGTCCCAGGCGGGGTGAGATTTGGGATGTGAATTGGTCTCCCGGCCGTGGCGCGGAGCAACAAGGTATCCGTCCCGCTTTGATCATCCAGAATGATCGCGGCAATGCCTCTCTTTCCTATCCTTTGACTATTGTAGCCTCGATGAGCCGTACTGAGCGCGAGCTCCCTCTGCACGTCCGCATCGCCCCATCCGAAGAGAATGGCCTGACCGATTTCACCGATGTCAAATGCGAACAGATCATGACCATCGAAAAATCACGCCTCATGCGCCGCCGTGGCGGCATCACCTCCGATGAACTCAGTCGCGTGGACGCGGCATTAAAGTTGAGCTTGAATCTATTATCGTGAGGATAATAAATTCAGCTATTTTCGCTTTTTACCTCGTGTTGAAATTTTCTACAGATATGATATTATAAAGCCCATCCTCCGCATTTCAATACATCATCTTTCAACATCAAAAATATGAAAGAAGGAAGTCATGCAACGGAAACACCTTTTATTTGCTGTCGCCTTGCTGGCCATTCTGCTCTCTATTCTCCTGGTAGTAGTGCCTGAGTCACATGCAATGGCCCACAATACCATATTTATCGAGACACCAACTGCGACCCCCGACACCAATCAGATTCTCAATCAAGCCAACACAGTCGCTACGCAGGCTGATCACACAGCAACAGAAGCCCAGAACACGCTCAATGTTGTGAATTTTGTTTTAGCACTCTTTTCTATCATCATTGGTATCCTGGGTTTAATCTCTGGCGCATTAGTAGCTTATGCCTTCCGTATCATAAACAGGTATCGCAAGCAACTGGATGAGGGCCAGGCGGAAATGGCGAAGATGAGAACTGCCATGAACAATACCCAAAAAGCAGTTGTGTATCTCGGTTTAGGTGACCGGCTATACAATCAAGACAGAAAACAAGAAGCAGTCGCCATCTATCGCAAGGTCGGCAGTCTCCTGCCAGGAGATGCCGAGATTCACAATGTCCTGGGCCGTATCTACAGCGGCACCGGCTATTATGAAGATGCGATCAAGTCCTTCGAAACAACACTTGCCGCCGATCCCAATTTTGCTGAAGCTCATATGGAGATAGGGCTGGCTTATCGTCGCCGTGGAGATGCACAGAAAGGACCAGATGCAGAGACGCTGCGCAAAGCCGATTACGATGAAGCAAGAATCCATCTGAAGCGTGCCATTGACCTGCGCCCCAATTATGAAGATGCCCTCGCTGGTCTCGGCGCAGTCTATCGGCGCATGGGAGACGATGAGAGATTATCGCAGCATGATGCGAAAGCCAGGGAATGCTATGAGCAAGCCAGGGAATATTACCGGCAGGCCCAAATTGCTGACCAATCTTCTTCTTACGCTCTGGGAAATGTTGCCAGCCTCTCCTGGTTCCTGGGTGAGAAGAATGCCGCTAACAATTACTTCACCCTTGCTGAAGCAGTAGCAAGGATTCGCATTATGAACGCGGGACGTTCACCCGAAATCCACTGGGATTACTATGACCTGGCGCTGGCTCAACTGGTATTAGGTACTCTAAATAAAAACGAAACGACGAAGGACGAAGCAATAAAAACCTATCATACTGCCATTCAACTTACCCCCGGCCCGGTACAGTTCGATAGTGTTTTGAACAATCTCTACCTGCTGCAAAAAGCACAGGAGCATATTGATCGCTTGGATACCGTCATTTCTATGTTGAGGGCGGCAAAATCAAAGTGAGGAAGAAAATTGGCTGCATAATGGCTTACATGGCTGGCACCTCTCAGGCCCATTGGCTGTAGCAGTGCTCTCTCCTCGTATGATAGAATCTAGTACAAACGTCATCCATCTATACAATCAGACGATCAACCAATCATAACAGGAGAAACACGGTCATGCAGAAGCAGACAGGTACTATACAAGTAAAACGAACATTTCCAGAAATGCTCAAAGGCGGAGTGATTTGTGATGTCGTGAACGCGGAACAGGCGCGCATCGCGGAAGAGGCCGGAGCAAGTGCAGTAATGGCTCTTGAGCGCGTGCCAGCCGATATTCGCGCTCATGGTGGCGTTGCTCGTATGAGCGACCCCGAGCTTATTATCCAGATCAAAGAGGCGGTCACCATTCCTGTCATGGCCAAGTGCCGCATTGGACATTTTGTCGAAGCCGAAATCCTCCAGGCGATTGGCGTGGATTGCATCGACGAGTCGGAAGTATTGACGCCGGCCGACGAACATTTCCATGTCAATAAACACCTCTTCTCCGTCCCATTCGTGTGTGGAGCGCGCAACCTCGGCGAGGCGCTGCGCCGTATCGGCGAAGGAGCAGCCATGATTCGTACCAAGGGCGAAGCTGGCTCGGGTAATGTTGTTGAGGCTGTCCGCCATATGCGAGCCATTATGGATGGTATCCGCCGCCTGCAAATGTTGCCGGAAGAAGAGTTGATGACGGAGGCTAAGGAACTTGGTGCACCCTACGAACTGGTACGCGAAGTCGCTCGCACGGGAAAACTTCCCGTGGTCAATTTCTCAGCCGGTGGCATAGCTACTCCAGCCGATGCTGCCCTGATGATGCGTTTAGGCGCGGAAGGTATCTTCGTTGGCTCCGGCATCTTCAAGTCAGGCGACCCAATGAAGCGAGCCAAAGCCATTGTGCGAGCAACCACTCACTTTGAAGATTCCGCCATTGTCGCGGAAGTGTCGAGAAGCATTGGCGAGCCCATGGTGGGTATCAATATCGATACCCTTCCCGAGGAACAATTAATGGCCCGCCGCGGTTGGTAATGTAACATTTGAACGGGAAGATAATAACTGCCCTCCAGAGCCGTAGGAGACCCGATAATGACTTTTCACAAAATCATCCAGTCAGACAGTAGGGGCCGATTGATCGCGCCCACAGCCGATTGATCGGCCCTGCGTGGATGGTCCGGTCTCCCAACTATTTTGTGAAAACTCATAATAGGGTCCCACGCGGGGCCTGGTGGGGCACAGTCTAAACAGAAAATACATGAACTCTAAAAATTACAACTCAAAGCTACGTATAGGCGTATTAGCATTACAAGGCGATTTTGAAGCTCATTTGAAAGCACTGCAAAAAGCTGCTGACCAACTGGGCATTGAAATCGAAGCAAAAGCGATCAAATTGCCCGCGCAAATAGACGATTTAGATGGTATAATAATACCGGGTGGTGAGAGTACCACCATTGGCAAACTGATGGTGTTGTTTGGCTTACAGGAGCCACTACAACAAAAGATTCGCGAAGGCCTCCCCATATGGGGAACATGTGCAGGATTGATATTATTAGCAAAAGAGACGGATAACGCGATGGAAGGCCAACCATTACTGGCCTCGATGAACATTCGCGTCCGTCGCAACGCATTTGGCAGTCAGCGGGAAAGTTTTGAGACTGATCTGTCTGTGCCGGTACTAGGAGAAGCGCCATTCCATGCATTCTTCATCCGAGGGCCAGCCGTTGAAGCGGTAGGACCAGGAGTGGAGACGCTGGCAACGCTCGACGATGGAACCATCGTTGCTGTCCGTGAAGGAACTTTACTTGGCACTGCATTTCATCCGGAGGTTTCAGGAGATCCACGCTTTCATCACTACTTTCTCCGCATAGTACAGAGCGTCAAAGGGTAATATCCATGCGGAAGCCCCGAGACGCGGGAGCAATGGATGATACGACCGGTACTATACGTTGATTTGCCGGGAATCATCTACTCAATTGATCGCCGTGCTCGCAGCAAACAGCACGAGTTCGCAAACTTTGTGTGCTGGCTCGAGCCGGAGGAGAAGCGTCTCCCTTTGCCACCTTTCCTGCGGAACATCTTTCCGCTCAATCCCGCCTCTCGCACCTGGATTTGCGAAGATCATTGGCGCATCCTTGGATTCGCCCAGGTACAGGAGAGACCCTCCCATACCATGTGGGATGTCTCCTACCTGGCCTCCATGGTGCAGCGCAATATCTCCAGCGATGATGTCCTGGCCGCACTCATTGAGTATATGTTAGAAATGGCTGCAGGGCATGGCATCCTCCGTATTTTTGCTAAGGTTGAGGACGAAATTCCAGAACAGGAACTGTTCCAACGAGCAGGCTTTCAACGCTATGCCCGCGAACTGACGTATGTCTACGATCCCAATGTAGGGGCCCAATTTATTGCGCCCTCAGACGTCAATACCAACCTTCCCTCACTACGGCGTTGGAATCGCCACCATGTGTGGGGTCTCCATCAACTCTATCGATCCGTTACACCACAACGGGTACAGATGGCGGAGATGCTGGAGAACAGCGAAGAATTTGCTAAGCTACACGTCGGGTCACTACGCCCGTTGCCATCGCCCCTCTCCCGGGGGCGAGAGAACTACGTCTGTGACGTAGGCGTTCGTTTAGGAGCATGGCTGCGGCTTTGTCCCAGTCACGGGTCAGGACCGCACCAGCTCTCTCTTGTTGTCCATCCTGAGCATGCTGAACTTGCTGAACCGCTTTTGCGTTTCGGCATCAGAAAGCTACAGGAAAAAGGTATACCGACGAGAAGCATCTATTGTCAGGTGCATGAGTACGAGTCGGTTGTAATCGCCGCTCTGCGCAACAGTGGATTTGAGCATACCGCAACCAGGGCAATGCTCGTGCGTCACATAGCTCTCCTGGCTATGCGTCAACGCACTGTCCCCGCACTGGAGCAACGAGTGGTCTATGGTGTGAAGGGCCTGGGGACGGTCAATTCTCGCCAACAATGAGGTGATAAAACTGCCTATGCAACATGCGATCACTGACGATCTTGAGGCTCTGCTAGCGACACTTCCGCCTGGCATCCACGACGCGGTTAATCGGCTCGAGAACCGAAGTGAACTGCTGGAGATCGTAATGGACCTTGGACGATTCGCCGAGGGCCGGTTCCCAGAAGGGGAGGTGATCCTAAGTACACAGCCAATTACCAGCGGCGACCTCGAATACGTGGTCGAACGCATCGGTGAATTTGGCGACGATAACCGTGCTGGTATTGAGCGTACGCTCCATCGTATTAGCGCCCTACGTAACCGCAAGGGAAAAGTTGTCGGCTTGACCTGCCGTATTGGTCGAGCGGTACTCGGCAGTATTGCCCTGATCCGTGATATTGTCGAACAGGGTCAATCCATCTTGATTCTAGGTCGCCCAGGCGTGGGTAAAACCACTCTGCTACGTGAAATAGCTCGCGTCCTCGCGGACGAAGCCAATAAACGCGTGGTTGTCGTCGATACCTCGAATGAAATCGCGGGTGATGGGGATATTCCACATCACGGCATTGGTCGTGCTCGCCGTATGCAGGTGGCACGCACAGCGGAACAACACGCGGTAATGATCGAGGCTGTCGAAAACCACATGCCCCAGGTAATCGTCATAGATGAAATTGGCACAGAGCTGGAAGCAGCAGCCGCGCGCACTATCGCTGAGCGCGGTGTCCAGCTTGTGGCAACTGCTCATGGTAACTCGCTTGGTAACTTGCTCGTCAACCCCACGCTCTCCGACCTCGTGGGCGGCATTCAAACCGTGACCCTCGGTGACGAGGAGGCACGGCGGCGCCACACCCAGAAGAGCATCCTGGAGCGTAAAGCTCCACCTACCTTCGACGTGGTGGTTGAACAACAGAGCTGGCAGGAACTGATCGTGCATCGCGACGTCGCGGACACTGTTGACAGTATGCTGCGTGGGCACGCTATCACAGCCGAGGAACGCACTCGCGATGAAGAGACAGGCCGTGTCTCGGTTCATCGTATCTCCACTGGTGGTATGGAAGTACCGACCTGGGGTGTCGGCAGCTTTGGCGGCCCCGTCGATCCACGCCAGGGAGGGCCAGGAGGAAACTTTGACCGTTCCGGCCGCGGTGGCGGAGAATGGGGTCAGTTTCGCCAGGTGGGACCGGGCCAGCAAGGGTTCCGTAATGGAGGCGGTGGCAACGAACGCTTCCGCAGTCGCACCCAGGGCCAGCCACAAACGCAAGTTCGCGCCCTAGCACCGACAGGGACAGCGCCAGCGGACGTGGAACACCAGCGCCCCACAGCATTGCTGACCGCTGAACGCAATCCGCTTCCCGAGGGCGTCTACAAACCCGCCGAGATGGAAGAGCCAGTGCCAATCATGAAGACACTGCGCGTCTATCCGTTCGGTGTGAACCGTGACCGCCTGGCAGAGTCGGCCCGCCAGCTGCGCGTACCCATTATCGTCACCAACAACCAGGGTGATGCCGATGCCGTCATCACACTCAAAAATTACTATCGCCGCCAACCTGAGAGGTTGCAGCAAGCGGAACAGGACCGCAAGTTGATTATCATCCTGAAAAACAACACCATTGCCCAGATGCAGCACGCGCTTGCGCACATCTTCGACATCCCCACGGCGGACGCGCCGCCCGATGACGACGACGAGGCAGAGAGTGATGGCAAAGGAACGGATGACCCAACAACGCGCGCCCTGTTAGAGACCGAGGATGCCATTCACCAGGTTTTGAATAAAGGCCTGACGACGGCTGAACTGGCACCCGCCAATGCCTACATTAGAAGGTTGCAACACCAGATGGCGACGCGTTATAACCTGATCTCCCGCAGCAGGGGAAAAGAACCCTATCGCAGGGTAAAGATCTTCCGCTCAAGAGATTAGGAAAAGGGGAAGAAAGCCCATCCAGGCCCGCAC
>CATPCK010000519.1 GCA_955652655.1 uncultured Ktedonobacteraceae bacterium
ATCTTCAATGGCATAGATATCGTCGTCCCATGGACCGCGCCCAAGATAGGCTCCAGCTTGCTGAATGGAAAACACATGCAGGTGCTCGACAGCGGCCTGGTCCGCCGGGGTGTAACGCCGGATGGTAAGCATGTAACATTAATCCTTCTTCACTACTCGGATTAGATTGTTTTAAGCACTGGTAGCAATTCATCGTCCACGTATATAGCATCCATCCACTCATTGAACATGAAAGTCTATTCTTTGAGAACAAAATACCACTTAAACTTTCTTCCCTATGTGTGGTAAGCTGAAAGTGTAGGAAGAGGGGAAAAATGGCCAGAAGCAATGCACCTCACCAGCGGAAATCGGATAATGATTCCGCTGGTGAGGCTAGATTTCATGATAGCGATGCAAAACGCCTCAGGCTTGCTGAGTTGCAAGTCGGCCTTGCTTTCTTCGCTTTCATCTTAATCGGGGCAAACGATGGGGCATTGGGAGTGCTCATACCCAGCCTGCGCCTGCATTACGGCGTTGATAAAGCGACCATTGGCCTGCTCTTTCTCTTTCAAACCGTAGGTTATCTCCTCGCTGCCTTCAACAGCGGACTTCTCGTTGAGAGATTGGGGAATCGGCGCTTCCTGGTGCTGGGCGTGGTGAGCTTCCTGCTGGGCGTAGGTGCGCTCAGTCTCATGCCCCAATTTATGGTAATTCTGATCATGATGCTGCCGCTCGGTTTCGGAGTAGCAATCATCGATGCTGGCCTGAACACGTATATTGCGAGTATGCCCCGGAACTCCGCTCTCCTCAATTATCTTCACGCTTTTTATGGAACTGGCGCTTTGCTTGGCCCGGTGATCGCTTCTACTATCCTGGCAGTTCGGTGGGGATGGAATAGCGTCTATATCGTGTGGATCGGCATGAGCCTGGTATTGTTGATTGGCTTTCAGTTGGTCTTCAAGGAACAAAACATCTCGCCGCGAGAAGACGTGGCGACCAGGTCCAAAGGCAACGTCCTTGTGGCTGCGCTCAGCGTGCCCATGATCTGGATTGCAGCTCTTTTCATGCTCATCTACGTTGGAGCGGAAGTGAGCGTAGGCAGTTGGACCTACAGTTTCCTGACAGAGGAACGGCGCGTGCCAATCCTCCTCGCGGGCTGGATGGTCAGTGGCTACTGGATCGGACTTACGCTTGGGCGGTTGACGCTGGCGCGAGTAACACTCTGGATAGGGAGTGAGCGCTTGATACAAGGCTGCCTGGTTGGGGTCGTCATCGGCGGGCTTTTTGTCTGGCTGTTGCCGGTCTATGCAGTCTCTGCGGTTGGTCTGGGTCTGATCGGCTTCAGCTTTGGGCCGATCTATCCGACGACGATTGCCCTGATATCGAACAAGGTGTCCAGCCGCATTCTCCCAAGTGTTATTGGTTTCATGGTGAGCTTAGGAAGTATCGGTGCGGCCATATGTCCCTGGTTGGCGGGTATGCTGGCCCAGCGTTTTGGCCTCTGGTCACTGATGCCTTATGTGATTATCCTCACTGCTGCAATGGTTCTCCTCTGGCGAGTGTTGCGATTCCGTCCACAAGTTTAGCAGTTATCCACCCAGTAAACAACCTCGACAAGCGAACGCCGAATCGTGTATTATAACAAGGGTGATTTTGTTCAGTTCACCATCAGGGTAGTTCTCTCTCCTCAGCTGGGCAGTGGCTGAGGAGGTGGTCCAGGAAACGTGGATGGTGGTTCTTGAGTGACTCAATCGCGGAGAGAGATCATGAGTAACTTGCCAATTGCCGATTATGCTTTACTGTCAGACTGTCGCTCAGCCGCGCTGGTCAACCGCGCGGGTTCCGTTGACTGGCTGTGCTTTCCCCGCTTCGATGGGCCATCGGTCTTTGCCCGACTGCTGGACGAGCAAGCGGGACACTGGTCCATCTACACGGTTGGTACCACTGAAGTGAGCCGCCACTACATTGAAGGGACGATGGCACTTGAGACGACCTTGCGCACCCCAACGGGCAGTGCAGTGCTGGTCGACGCGATGGCGATCGGGCGCAATGAGCGCGGACACGAACTGGGCGTCGACTCGCCTGGAATATTGCTCCGCTCTGTATCGTGCCCGAGCGGCACGGTGGAGATAGAGCTTGAGTATGCGCCCCGGTTCGAATACGGCCTCATCTACCCCCTGCTGAGGCCAATGCAGGGAGGCATTGTCGCCCGTGGTGGCGCGGATGTCCTGGTACTATCCTCACCAATGATGTTGCCTATAGAAGGCTCGATTGCACGCGCTCGCTTCACCCTCCAGGCAGGCGAACAGGCGAGCTTCGCGCTTCAGCATCGGGCTAGTTGGGAGAAAACTCCGGAGGTGTTTACTCAGGCGGTGATCACCGACTACCTGCATGACACCGTTGAGGGATGGCGTACCTGGTCAGACCTGCATCAAAGGTATGGTGGGCCCTGGAGGGACCTGGTCCATCACAGTGGCCGTGTGCTGCAGGCACTCACGTTCCGTCCCACGGGAGCAATCGTCGCCGCTCCCACCACCTCCTTGCCAGAGTCTATAGGGGGTGAGCGCAACTGGGATTACCGCTACACCTGGATTCGTGACGCCTGCCTGACAGTGGAAGCGCTCTGGGTGGCTGCTTGCCCTTATGAGGCACTCTGGTTCTTCTCCTGGATGGCTGGTGCGGTAGCTACCCAGATCCGGCGGGGTGTTGAGCTTCAGATTATGTTCGGAGTCGGTGGCGAGCACGATCTGAGCGAACGCTCGCTCAACCACCTGGCTGGATGGCGTGCCAGCCGCCCTGTGCGCGTCGGCAATGGTGCCTGGGAACAACGCCAACTCGACGTCTACGGAGAGCTCCTCGGTGCGGCGCACCGCCTGCGCGACCAACTCAGTGGACTCGACGAGGTCACGCGCAACTTCCTGGTCGAGGTTGCCGACGCCGCCGCAGCACGTTGGCGGGAGCGTGACCAGGGCATCTGGGAGGTGCGTGGAGACCCAAGGGATTTCCTTTACTCAAAGCTCATGTGTTGGGTAGCACTTGACCGCGCTATCAACCTTGCCGATATATTGAATGCGCATGACCGGGTTGATACCTGGGCAGCGACACGTGAGCAGATCCGCGACGCCATCCTCAAGTATGGTTGGAGCGAGAAAGCTGGAGCATTCACCCAGGCGTTTGGCTCCGATGACCTGGATGCCTCCGCGCTTATGATGCCGATTGTGGGGTTCCTGCCCGCCACCGACCCACAAATGCGATCCACCATAGACGCGATCGCTGAGCGGCTCACCGATGCGCGTGGGCTGGTCTACCGCTACCGCGCATCCGACGGACTGGCTGGCGAAGAAGGGACATTCCTGCTCTGCACGTTCTGGCTTGCCCAGGCGCAGGCACTGGCCGGGGAAATCAAGCAAGCCAGGGCGACCTTCGAACAGGCAATTGCCTACGCGAATGACGTCGGCTTGCTGGCCGAGGAGGTAGACCCGGAGAGTAACGAGTTGCTGGGCAACTTCCCGCAGGCATTCAGTCACATTGGCCTCGTGAATGCAGCCTGGGCCATCTCGCAACATGGTAATTCATGATGATGAGCTCACCTGTCAAGAGGTCGCGACAATCTCATCTCTTGACAACTATTTTAGATTAACCTACTATTTGGTTAGATAAGTGAATGAAAAGACAGGGGTGCGTCGTCAACGTCACGAAGACGAGTTGAGCAAGTTGGGATTCATGCGGGCAAAGACAGGTGATCAGGTGCAGTGAGGCACCGCTACTATAAGGAGGGAACGATGTCAAACGTCCACTTGCGCTTCGTACATGCTTGCTGGCACGTTGGAGGTGCCGCTCTTGTTGCCGTGATGTCGCTTGTGCTCCTGACGCCGTCGGCTGGTGCGGCAACCACAGGAAACGACGGCCTGAGCGTCCAGACCATATGCTTTACCGTGCATAACATGGGTGATCCGCTGCCCAGCACCCTGTACGGGCTCCGCTACATTTACGGACACCCGAAGGACTCGACGCCAGCCATCGTCCTGGTGCACGGCATTGCATCTTCGACGGCGAACTGGGACTTCACGCCAAGTTGGTCGGTCGCACGCCGACTCGCTCGGGAAGGCTTCGTTGTCATCTCCTACGATCGCCTGGGGTTCGCGAAGAGCCACTACGACCGGCCAAAAGGTGGTGACCTCCTCCTGATCACGAACCAGCGGGACATGCTCCACCAACTGGTTGGCGAGGTGAAGAGCGGAAACTACACCATCTCCCGGGGGAACGATTGCTCGGCTCCACAAGTTCCAAGTAATTTGGCCAACTCCACGGTCGTCATCATTGGCCACAGTGCTGGTGGAGCAATTGTTCAGGGATACGCGGGCGAGTACCACGATGTCGCCGCGATGGTCCAGGCGAACTACTCCAACCAGGGCTCGGGCGCCGTCGTCCAGCAGCAGATCACCAACGTCGTCGCGCCGGCACTGGCTGCTGGAGACGACTACGTCCCGTTCTTTACGAATGGGCAGCAATGCGTCCAGTTCAACATCTACCCGCCAGGGGCAATGGAGCGGGTCGTGAGGATCGCGTGTGATCCGGAGAATTTTGTCCTGACCCCAGCCGGTGAGTTCACTGGGTTCCCGGCGCTCGAACAGGAGAACAACCAGTTCATCAAGACGACTGGCAAGATCCCGGTACTCCTCACCTATGGTGATCACGACGCCGCATTTCCGCCGAGTACGGCGCAGGCCGACTACCATTACTGGATCACGAACTGCCCGAGCTGCGATGTGACCGAGTGGTACGAACCCAACAGTGGCCACCTGTTCATGGCCCACAAGTCTATGCCGCCGTGGGTGCATGAGGTAGTGAGCTGGCTGGCCTCGCGTGGCATCAGCCCCATGTTAGGTTGTGTTAGATGGAGATATCATAGCTCAAGCCATCAGCTGTAACTACTCCGGTTGTTTCTGCTGCACTAAAAAGATCGTAATTATTTACAAAAAGAAAGGGCCTGGGAGGTTATTTGACGGCATTTTATAGTTTGATCCAGCACATATTTCGTTTCAACTAGACCGAATCCACTGCTTCCTTTCACTTCCTGGTCTTCACCGTACTCTTGTTGCCGTAGTATTACATTGTCTTCAGCTACTCTATAATGCGGCATACGGAAAGAATACATCCTGGTTAAGAGATGATGAAGCATTTGTATAGACATGTGCTCTTCATAGCTGAAGGGCATACCTGACGCGAGACGATCTTTTAGTAGAGTAATCAATGATTTTTGCCCCGTAAATGTTTGACTGATTTCCTGGTATATTGCTGGAAGACGAATCATATTCGCCCGAAAATAGGTTGTATAGAGCTCATCTTCACAATCGGCTCCCCAGATTATCTGATCAATATTTAATATGGGCATCTCTGCTCCACTAGGGGCGCTATACGCTCTATCTCCCACGCGGAATGGCTCAAAAAAAGGCCGTATTTGGTGGGTAAACACTTCAGGAGTGATTCCTCTTTTAACTCGTACTATTGAATCAATCATAATTTGAAAGCTATCTGTTGCTGAACGAAAATTTGCAGCAAACTCCTTGCTTGAGAATGGATAAGCACATGCGATCATTACGTTCTCTAAACAAGAGTCAAGAGCTGCCATGCCTCGACGTAAACCATCAATGAATATTTTTTCTTGAGGAAGTGAGGTAAAGGTTCGTTCTCTGCTATTCACAGGGTTTCTTGAAGTGTAATCGATAAATGAGTCTCTGGGAATTTGTGCAGCAACGTAAGCAGAAAAAACCATCAAAGCTTCACTGAAGTCAGGTACACTATCTGAAGGTTCTATACCGAATCTTACTAGAGAACCACCTAACATACTTATATCTCTGATCGCTGAACTGCAATGAATAAAATTAAGTTCTGGCAAGCTTTGTGCTCTGGTAACGACCTGCTGTAATGCCTCTCTTATCCCTTCAGTGTCTTTATGTTCATTAAGTCCTGGAAGTCTCAGGAAAGTCTCATCAGCACCCAGGGGATCTGCCTCTGCTATGGCCTGATTTATTGCTCCTTGTCTTCCAAGCGTCTCCGCTAATCTATGTATTTGGGGGGTTAAGCTGTTCCTTGACGGTTCTTGTGTGTATCTCATCTTACAAGTTTCTCTTACTGGATTGAATCTCGTTGATAAAAACAAGCTCAAAGTTTTGTTGCATGTGTGAAGTTATAGCCCAGGTACAAAAAGGTCTTCGACTTCTTGAAATCGAACGCCTTCTTCATGTAAATTCTCTATCTCCTGTTGATTATACGCTTGTTCAGAGCTCCTAAATGATGTGGTTCTTTGAAAATATAACATTTATACTGTAACTCAACCGTATTTAGGAATTGCCTACGATAAAAGATAGTACATCAAAAAGTGAAAAAATACAATGTCAGCAGATTGCTTTTCTCAAAAATATATTGAATTGTAAGCCGAAGCTAACCTGGGTTAGCTTGTAATATTCATGTGTTCATTTTCTTTCTCCCTGGTAATACAAGGTGTATAGATGTTGATATCAATTATCGAGGAAACGTAAAGGGTTGAAAAGAGCGAGAAAGTTGTGATTTGGTTAAGGTTCAGTTAAGATCATGTATTGTTATTTCGGATTTCTTTTGGTGTCCCCTTAACATTAAATGTCTAACTTATGCAATAAAGTGGTTAAAAAATAACATAACTTCAGTTTTTATTTATTAGGACGAAATGAATCATGCAATTCTCATATAAGTTGAGATATCTCAACTGAAAAGGGA
>CATPCK010000520.1 GCA_955652655.1 uncultured Ktedonobacteraceae bacterium
GCGCTGCTGATCTACGGCATGCCATCCATGAGCAGCGAAGTGCAGTATCTGTCCAACTACGCGACAACGAGGGAGGCATTCCTTATTTTCCCTGGCGAGGCTGAACTCGAACCGGCGCTGTTCGCGCAAATGTACAACCATATTCCCACAGCGCGCAAGTTTACCCACTTCACTGATGTGCACTGGGGAGGGCCGGATACGGCGGAGACCGCAGTCGAACATGTCAAGCAGCGAGGGTTTGCCGAGGGCCGTATTGGCCTGGTGGGCAGAATTCCCATAGGGCATTATTGGACCCTCAAGCAGGGACTGCCAGAGGCAACCCTGGTAGACTTCACCGCGCGGATGCTCCAAATCCGCCTCGTCAAGAGTGATGAGGAGCTTGAGGCCTTGCGGATAGGGGCAGAGTTTTGTGACCGGGCCGTTGAGGCCCTTGAACGCGAGGCGCGCCCGGGGATCAGCGAACATGAACTTGCTGCCATCGTTCAGAACTCCTACCTGGGATCAGGTGGCAGAAGCCATATTCATTATATGGCCACCACCCCTATGAGCAACCCCAGCGTCTGTGTTCCAGCGCAATACCAGACGAAGCGCGTCCTGGAAAAGGGTGACGTGCTCCTTACCGAGCTGAGCGCTCACTACTTCGAAGGATACCCCGGCCAGATCTTGCGGCCATTTACTATCGGTACGCCGCCGACCCCGCAGTACCAGCGTATGTACGATGTGGCTGCCGAAGCTTTCAAGCGTATCGCGAGCGTGATTCGCACGGGAGCCAGCACCGAGGAAGTCCTGGATGCCGCCGAGTATATTCATAGCGCTGGATACTCGATTTACGATGATCTCGTGCATAGTCTTGGCGGTGGCTACCTCCCTCCCATCCTGCGCACACGACGCACAAGCGCCAGGCTAGCTCCCCCGTTTACCTTCAAGGAGAACATGACCATCGTTATACAGCCCAACGTCATCACAGAGGATGAGCGCATGGGCGTGCAGGTGGGAGAGTTGTTACGGGTGACGAACAAGGGGGTGGAGTCGCTGCACCGGTATCCGATGCGCTTCATTCAGTGTAATGCGTAACCGAAACGCCTCTCTTTCAGACTCATTTCAGGTGCGGGAAGTAATATCTTTAGCGAGATATGATTGTAGCGTGTAAGCTCTTGTAGCACGAAAGGAATATGTGGGCATGTTTTTGTCTGGGAACAGAGCACGTCGACTCATAGGGCCCATTTGCCTCCTCCTTGCTGTAATGCTGGCTGCGTGTTCCCTCACTCCGCAGCCATCTTCGACCACAGCCAGCCACGCTGTGCCAACTCCTTCTCCAACGGCACACCAGGTAGTTCTACCATCGTTTACTCCTCCTACTACGTGTCAGCCAGCTTCGCCCATAGATAATTCCACAGTAGGGCCAGAGGCGCATGGGACAGCAACGAATGCTCAACTCTGGGCGCTCATCATGTCAAAGACGGGTATTCCTGTGGAGGCGAAGCAAGAGGTCAAGATTGTGTGGAGGATGACTGGTTCAGGGGGAATACACTTTGCTGCCTATAGTTCAAGTGGGCGACGGATCGCGCCGGTCTGGGGTCCAGATGAGCATGGTGGTTCTAACTGGGATCGCCCGGGTGACGAGTGGGGGACCGGTTTCAATTTTCCCGTGCCAGGCTGTTGGGATATTCATGTCGCGCGTGATGATGCAGCAGGAGACGTGTGGTTGGACGTGAAATAGTGTTTGGCTCATCACCTGTTTTTCTGGCGCAGAAAGAGGAATAGGAGCGCGACCAGCGCGCTCGCCGCAAGCAGTGCGCCGATTAAGCGTTCTCGATTCCGCATCCTATTGCCGACAAAGCTGGACCGCTCATTGAGATGAGGAAAAGGCTTGTCTATAGGCGCCTCGACCCCGAGGAAGGCACACAACGGTCCCCAGCCTTCTTTCACGTTGTAGACCAGAAGTCTGTCGGGTGGAACCCGTTTCTTGACGTTTTCATTATGCTGGTTGAAGACAGCAATAGCATGAGACCTATTCTCGAAATTACCGCCGAAGGTCTCTTCCCAGACCATGGCGTTTACCAGCTGACCAATGCGTCGCCTGCTGGGGAAGAAGGTCCTCGACACGAGGGAGAGAGCAAATGCCATAGGAGAGCTATTGAAAAACCTTCGACTAACCTGGTAGATGGTCTCTCTCACACTTGCGTACCAGCTCTCTGGATCGCGTACAGTCAACAACACCTTTGCATGTGGGTAGGCTTGCATGAGTTCTTCGTAGAAAGCGCACCCCGGCCAATCTACTGTCGCATGGTATCCCGCAAAGAACTCGTTCCAATTAATGGGCACTCCGCTGGCGGCGGCTTCCCACTGTGGAATGTCTTCGGGATGACGAAACAGTTCGATCATATGATAACAAGGACCAAAGCCAAGTTCTTCGAGGGCCGCTTTGAGAGACAGGGTCCCTGTTCGTCCAAATCCAGTACCGATGACCTTCAGTTCTTCTCCCTCACTGATTGGTACAGGTTGGTTCGCCATATGCAACTCCTTTTGCTTCTTGCTTCATAATATTTCTTCTTTCGGTAATTGGTTAGTAATCGGTCGAGACGGTGAAGGAGGGCTAGTCTTATTGCTTTACTTAGTATCGCACATGGAGAAATATCTTGTAGATAAATACGCTTGACATGCGGCGCTCCTCGCTGTTAAAATGAAGTGTGACAATTGCATTTGTAAGTTTGTTTAGTAGCGAGAAAATGGATATGGAGAAGCCACAAACGTGGCGTGACCTGCTCGCAGAGATCATCCAGAACCCTGAGGAGAAGCGGCGCGTCGCCAATGCGCTTGGTGTCAATCCACTCACTTTGACGCGCTGGCTGCATGGCGAATCCGTTCCTCGCCTGCACAATTTGCGCCGTTTGCTCGAATCGTTTCCTGACCAACGTGCCAGGTTCCTGCCTTTGATCATAAATGAATTCAGCGAGTTTTCTCTTGCGTCCGGTGAGTTTTCTCCTGCGCCGGTGAAGAGCATCCCTGTCACGTTCTACTCATACGTCCTCAATCTCTCTAGCGTCATTCCCAGTGAGCAACGCTTCTGGTCCATCTGTAATACAGTGTTGCATGAGGCTCTCGGCCAGCTCGATCCAGGTCACCTGGGCTTGCAACTCAGTGTCATCCAGTGCCATGCCCCCTCTAATGGGAATACCATTCGTTGTCTCCGTGAGCGTGTGGCCCTGGGAACCCCTCCCTGGGAGGAGCAGATGGAACCCCGGACAAGGTTCCTTGGTGCAGAATCGTTGGCCGGCTACGTTGTCTCCATCAACCGTCCGCAGGTTATTGCGAACCGCAACGAGAAGCATGAGCTTCCAAACCATCTACCTGAACACGCTTTGAGCGCAGTTGCAGTCCCTATCCTGTATGCAAGCCGCTCAGCAGGCTGTCTCCTTGTTGCGAGTTCCCAACCGGATTATTTTAGTTCACCTGCTCTGCTTGAGCTTATTCAGGAGTATGCCTCGCTGCTCACGCTGGCCTTTCACCCCGAAGATTTCTATGATAGCAAGCGTATTGCCCTCCAGATTATGCCATCTTTCGAGGTGCAGCAATCATACTTTTCTAGCTTCCGGCAGCGCATCATAACGCTATTGAAAAAGGCGGCCGGTGACCGGCAATCCATGAACTACAATGAGGCCGAGCAACAGGTATGGTGGCAGATAGAAGAGGAACTCTTGCAGCTCCCCTGAATTCCAGGTTTTGCAGCCGCGACGAAGAGGACGATTAGAATCGCGAAGCCTCTGAAGCGC
>CATPCK010000521.1 GCA_955652655.1 uncultured Ktedonobacteraceae bacterium
CAATTATATTATAACATGTTTATTTAATATTTGTCAATATATAAAAAAATTGTTTTTTCATTTTTCATTCATAGTGTCTCTGACGAGATACTCCACCAACTTATTCATCTCACACTTTAAATCAGGATGCCCGCCCTATAGGAAAACCTCGCCCGCCAGGGTATCGAGCACCGTTGCCACCTGACCTGCATACTCAGCTGTCCTGAAGGCCTCTCTCACTTCATTTGAGAGGGGAAGAGGAACCTCATAGCCGACCGTATACCCCCTCCACCTGGGAGCAACCACCAGGCCAGGCACCGCTGTGAGCGGGTTGGGGTCATTGGACACCACCCAGAGCGCATCCCTATCAACCAGCACCGGCATCGTGCCCTTCCTCGCGAGGCCGGCTAAGTGAGCAAACAGGGTAGCCCGACTACGACCAATAATCTGTGTCAGCCAATCAGGCCGGGACCAGCCTCCCGTTGTCTTCTCCTGTGCGAGGGTAGTCACACCGATCTGAGCAAGCAGCTTGATGGTGTGAGAGGCATTGGTTCGCGCCTGCGCGTGCCGGTAGCTCTGGGGGTGCGTGTGCAAGCGCTCACCGGCCCGCCACAAGGTCGTTGCCCACCGTTTGAGCAGTTGATGAGACTGGGGCCAGTAGTAGCCTTCCCTCACGTGCACATGGTAGCCGATGTCCCTGCAGCACTTGACCTGTGGAGTACTCATCCACTCTCCATCCAGGCAACTCGGAAGCCGTTTGCCATCGAAGAGGGAACCCGCTCGGTCAGCACTGACGCGCCAGATGCCTGGACGGATGTCATCGCAGGCTCGTCCATTCGCAGAATACTGCGGCGGTCCAACTCCCAGTTGGACTGCCATACATGCCTCCAGGTACCGTGAGAGGTGGGTGTATTTGTGCAGGTATCTCTGGTGCTGTTCCACGCGTGTCAAGGGGCGCACCCACATCAGATCTCGTGCGCTCTCCATTAGCGGAATGGTGGTCCCATCGCTACCAGACAAGGTGTGCGGATCCAACGGGGAAGATTGGAGCCACGAGGTGGATTGGTCGAGGGTGAGGTCTGTGAGCATCCGGTGTGCAACAAGATCGGGCGAGTCGATCACGGGCCTGACCAGCGTTTGATCCAGGTAGGTCACTGTTGCAAGTAGGCTTCTAGCATCAGGAAGCGCCCAGTCCCATCCTGCCTTCTCAGGAAAGACGAACGTAAGGCGACGTTCTTCCCGACGGCTGCTCGCCTTTGGCCAGAGGAGGGCACTGATGGGTCTGGTTGGCTCACACGGATCGGGGTGGACGACCACGACCCAGTGGCTGCTGGCCTGTTCAAACCAGGCAGACGTGACGGTGCGCGATAGTGTCGTTGCTGGCATCACCCAGACTTCGGCCAGCCCGATCTGCCACACGTGTTCGAGTAGTCCAATCGGTTCACTCATTCCTGGTGGCAACAGGATCGAGCGTAGCACTCGTTTTCCCTGGACCATTTCAACCAGGAACACTTCGGTATCTGTGAGGACTCCTATGGTCGTATGCGGGTTCATGACTCTAGCGGCAGGATACCCGCACCTTCAGGTGTGGGAGGAATGCCGCTTCTCCTTTCTCTCAGGCAGGATGAAGATCGTTGTACTAGGTGGAGGTGTTTGTAGTTGGCACTAGCATGAACTTTGGTGCCGTCTAGGCGTCGCAGATCGAAATAGCCCGAACTTCGTCTTCCAAAGATGAAACACAGCTTGCCCTCGTAGCGCACCTGGTCAAATAAGCGAAATCCCTTGACGTACCTGGGCGCTGTGTTGCGTGAACGCATACCTCCCTTGCGAATGGTGGCTTTGTGCAGCTGTCGATTATTCCGGCGCACACACTTGAACAGGTAGCTGGTACCATCTGAGCAGGCCTGGGGATGGCCACTGATGCAGCGAGCATCGATACAGTGGGATTTCTCCAGGTTCGTCGCGATCCGCGTCTGCTTCGTCTGGTATCCGTAGGTGAGACACACCTGGGAGCAGAGCGCTTTGGCTTGCTCGTAGACCTGCCAACGCATCATGTTTACTTGCGTTGCATCCCGCAAACTGGGCGAGCGGCGTGTGAGCGTGCTTTCCAGATGATTCTTATGAAGAGCCGTATGGCACGTTTCGCACAGCGTCACCAGGTTGTCTGGGCTATCACCGCCCGTTTTCCTCGACTCAATATGGTGAACGTTGAGTATCGGATCTTTGGATTTTCCCTGACAACGCTGGCAACGATGCTCGTCGCGCCAGAGCACATACTGACGGGTATTCCAAAAATCGTATTGTGGTCCGTGCTGATAATCCTCCCCTGCAATCGAGGGATTTTTGATCTTCTGCATATCAAACTGCGCGACTTCAATGGTGATGCGGTTCACTGGCAAGATTG
Source organism: uncultured Ktedonobacteraceae bacterium (assembly GCA_955652655.1). Lineage (GTDB taxonomy): Bacteria > Chloroflexota > Ktedonobacteria > Ktedonobacterales > Ktedonobacteraceae > UBA11361. The sequence continues at coordinate 2,384 of CATPCK010000521.1, forward strand.
CGCCAACAAACCGGATGGCTTTGAGATGACTTTCCACCTTGCGCTGAACAGAAGGCGCAAGCCACCCCTGGGCTTCTTTCTATTCGCATACCGTGCTGGCCTGTAGCGTGTCTTGTGGCTTCTTCTCACACGACGGAACTGCCTGCGCGTTGCAAGCAATACCTCAATATCCGTTCGTGGGTGAACTTCCGCCTCGAAGAACACCTCGTTCTTAGTCGTGGCGGAGATGCCAATATGCCTGGTACCTGCATCGACGCCCAGTCCGACATCCTGCCGATATCCACTACTCCCGTAGAGCAGTTGCAGTGTAAAAGGGACTGCAAGGACCACTTTGGCTTTGCCTGCCTTCAGGAGCAAGCGGGCTTTTCGTGGTGTGCAAGGCATGAGTGGTTGCCCATGCTGATTGATCACGTAGACGAACATCGCGTCTACCTCCTTTCGGAGTAAGGTGCTCTTCGCCAATGTTCAAAAAGCTTGTTCGGCCTGTGACACGGCTCCTACCCATCAGAACGATTTAATCACAAGCGATAGTGCTTCAAACTAGAGCAAGCATTTGAAGGTATCCTGACTTTTTGAACGGAGTGCCTAGGCACCAAGGCTAGTCAATCAAGGCTTTTGCAAGCCTCCTCCTTCAGGAGGGGGTAATTGACGGTATCGTTTGTGTTTTCTCTGTTGATCATGCGTACTTTTACGAATAGGAATTTTATACTTCAGCATGCACTTTCTGAAGAGAAGCTCGCGTCGAGGGGGACTTGCATCTCTCGTACGAGATTATTATTTTCACCAGTGTGCATGCAAGATGATGTATCGCTTTATATTGGGGACTATTCTAACCGAGGCGGGCAAAAACGGCAAGAGTGATCAGGGGCCCAAAGGGATATCGCGTTTTACGTCCCTTGAGAGGTGACCTGTGCTTGACATGATTGTCCTCTCTGGTATACTTGTTCCAGATATCCGTGATGGTTATCGTTATGGGAAGGGGCGGCACTTCCTTCCCATCGCTAGAAGGCAAGGGGTCTCAGCACCGTGTTATGGTGAGTAGAAGAGAGTCACTTGACGTTACTATGCCTATGCAGGCATCCGTCTTCTTTCAAGGGGGCACACTGGTACTCCAGCATAGCGACGACTTAGAACACGTTCCGGTTCCATTTCAATTCGTCAAGAGTCGCTGGCGCTGCGAAGCCTATCACTATCATGCAGTGCTCCCCTGGATGCAGGATCAGGGTATTCGTAATGCAGTCCCTCGCTGGCAACGCCTTGGGCTGACGCTGCATGATACGAGGGAACTGCATGATTATCAGATCCAGGCCCTTGACGCGTGGAAACAGGCCAGAGGACGAGGAAGCGTCGTGTTACCTACGGGCGCAGGAAAAAGCCTCCTGGCCACGCATGCAATCCTCCACGTGAATTCCTCAGCAGTTGTCATTGTCCCAACGATGAGTCTGGTCTACCAATGGTATGCCCTCTTAACCAATGCCTTCCAAACAGAGATCGGCGTGTACTACAGTGGCGAGAAACGCGTCCTCCCTCTGACTGTGACGACGTATCACTCCGCAGGGGATCTGATTGCAGAGTATGGCAATACCTTCAAACTGCTCATCTGTGATGAAGAGCATCATTTACCTGCCAAAACGTGGGGAGAAGCAGCGCTCATGGCGCCCGCACCCTTCCGCCTTGGCTTGACAGCCACTTATCCCGAAGAACACGAGCAGATCGGTGAGCGCTGGCGACTCGATGAGCTGATCGGGCCGATTGTCTACACCCAAAGGCTCGAGACGCTCGTTGGAAAGCAGCTTGCCGCGTATCGAACCCAGCGTGTGCGCGTCGACCTGACTCGTGAAGAGCGGGCCTCCTATGATACTAAGTATGCGATCTACACGGGCTTTGTTCGCGAGCGCGGATTGCGACAGAAGCATGGAGCAGGATGGTTGCGCGCATTAATGCACCTCTCGACAAGTGATCCTCAAGCTCGTCGTGCATGGCTCGCCCGGAGACAGATCCTGAACCTGCTTGAGAGCTGTCAAGGAAAGCTTGCGGCTCTCGAGGCGTTACTGCATGAGCACGCAGGGGAGCGCATCCTCGTGTTCACCGAGTCCAACGCGGTCGCTTATACAATTGCGCGCCAGTATCTTGTGCCTGTGATTTCGCATGAAACAGGGGTCGCTGAGCGGAAGCAGATTCTCGATGCGTTCCAGGCCGGACACTATTGTGTAATCGTCCCGGCAAAGGGGCTCACTGAGGGGGGCGATGTGCCGGAAGCGAAGGTGGCGATCGTGCTTGGAGGAGGGGCGAGTAAGCGCGAATACCTGCAGCGTCTCGGGCGCATCCTGCGCAAAAAAGAGCCGCTCCAAGCAGTGCTCATCGAGGTGCTTGTACGCAACACGATAGAAGAGGGAAAGGTACAACGCCGTAACGTGCCCCGGGAGAACTGTTGATGTTGACCAGTGATTTGATCAAGCCCAGGTTACGTATGCAGGGCTCAACACTACGTG
>CATPCK010000522.1 GCA_955652655.1 uncultured Ktedonobacteraceae bacterium
CATTGCTTATGCTGCTCGGGTTTGGTGCCAACCTTGTCGGCTCTCGCCTTCAAATCCGCCGGTGATTATTTCTCAGGAGTTTTGATTTTTTTCAGATATAATGCGATAATAGTAAGGGAATAGTGTGTAAAAGTGAGGTACGAAAAAAGGCACTTGGATCGTTTATAGAGCGACGTCAAGCAATTTGACGTGACCAGGTCGAAAAGCTCCCTATACCTGAGTGCCCGCTGCAAAATGAGGAAGAATGAAGATGGATTGTTCTCACTCGCTGGCACCCAGCGATGAGGAGCTTTTACAGTTTGCTCTTGAAGGAGAAGCTTTAACTGAAAATGCGAGCAGGCACCTTGCACAGTGCGGAACCTGCCAGCAGCGGCTTGCCGAGTACAAGGCTATCCACACATCCCTGCTTTCACGCCTCTACCGCTGTCAATGCCCAACCGGCTCAAAGCTAAGCTACTATTGTTCTGACCTTTTGCCTCAAGATGAGCGCATCAGCGTAGCGATTCACCTCTTAGATTGCCCGCTCTGCGCTGAGGAAGTTGCAGTGACGCGCCGGTCCCTGGCAGAACCTCTGCTCCCGCCTTCAGCATCGTTTTCGCCTACTGCTACCGTACGTCGCGTCTTCTGCACTCTTGTCAGTCCACAGGTGCAACGAGTCATGCGCCATGAGGCGCCAGCGCTAGCGTGGCCGCGCTGGTACCAGGCAGAATCGATCGATCTTTCCCTACATCTTTCACGTGTGGAAAAGGGAGAATACATATTGATGGTCATCATCAGCTATGCTGATTCCGCAGAGAGAGTAGATAGCTTAGAAGGGGTGGCAGCCGAACTCTACCGCGCACCATACCAGCCAGGCAGTGAGAGTAATGATATGAGCTGGCAGGCTGAAACACCCCTGATGCGTTCACAGGTAGACGATATTGGCAACATTGTATTCAAAGCTGTACCAGTAGGAGAATACGTCTTGATTGTACATGTACCTGAGAGTGACTTGATCATTGAGGAACTAACCATCGAATAGGAATAATTACCTCTTGTAGCAGGACATGTCTTAACCGTATTTGTATGGAATCACAAGTTGGTCGCTGGGGGACTAACCATCGAGTATGGATACTGATCTATTTGTACAACAACTGCGTGACCTGAACGTGGAGGAAGGTCGTGCATATATTCAGGCGCATGCCGCGGGGCTAGATGACCCCGCGGCAATTGCCGTTCTGATCAGGCAAGAATCACTGCATCAGAGAAACATTAATGATTTTGCCTCTCTCAAATTGGCTGAGCTACTGATCTTCTTCGGCGAGTATATGCAACATGCTTCCTCTCATGCCCTCGGTCTGGTTGCCAAAGGGGACGCTTTATCCCACATGGGACATTATCAAGCAGCACTGGAGTGTTTGGACGCGGCTGGAGAGGAATTTCTACGCCTGGGAGACGAACTGGGCTGGGCACACACCCGTGTCACTCGCATCATTGCATGTACCTGGGTGGGCCGCGTTGAAGAGGCGTTACAGGCGGCCGCTCGTGCTCGCGACGTGTTTCAGCAACACGGTGAATACTACCGAGCCTGCACGGTCGATCATAATGTAGCAGTAGTATGCACTCGGCTGGGACAATACCAGGACGCGCTCAAGCTATATGATCGACTGCTGGCTGTCTATCCTACCCTCTCCGATTCAAGCGAGACTATAATCAAACAGGCTATTGCCATGGCTGAGGCTAATAAAGCAATCAATTTATCGCTACTTGGCAATTTCGAACAGGCATACCGTCTTCTGCAGCAGGCGCAGGCAGGCTTTACTGCTCTGGGAGAGACGGGTGCCACGGTCAAAGTAGAGATTCATCTGGCTGAACTTGACTACGCTCAAGGCTATTACGGCTCTGCACTACAGCGCTACTACCAGGCTCGTGATAATGCGATACACAACGGTGTCGACAATCCTATTTTACTGGTAGAACTCAAGCTACGCATGGCTAATTGTTTGGTGAAACTGAATAGAGTGCAGGAAGCTTGCCAATCAGCAGGTGAGGCGGTTGAGGCATCTCGACAGTTTGGGGTATCGCTGGATACCGGCGACGCGCTACGTGAATACGCGTCGATGCTGGTCGCCTCTGGTAGATTAGAGGAAGCATTGGCAGCCCTTGATGAAGCATGGACATTGTTCGATCAGGGTGGATTCGACCACTACGCCTCCGCAACTAAACTGCAGCAGGCAGAACTCCTCCTCGAGATGAAGGCATTTACCGCGGCGTACGATCAGGCTCACCTCATCAAAGAGTATTTTGAGGCACTCGGACTGGTGTCACGTGCCGTGCGCGCTAGCTTGGTGATGGCCAGTGCTCTGATAAAGCGTGCGCAAAAGACCGAGATACTACAAGATCAGGAGCAGCAGTCCATATTTCTACAGGAGGCTACGTCGTTATGTGTACAAACAAACTCTCTGGCATACCAGTACAATTTACAAGAACAGGTTTATAAGAATCATTATCTTTTGGGGCAGATTGCCGCAATGCAGGGAAACCTTGGGAACGCTTCTCGCCACTATGGTGCTGCGATTGCTCAAATTGAGCGTATCCTGGACGATCTCGTATATGACTTGTTCCCTTCATTCTTGCATACCACGTGGACAGTGTATGAAGATATGATTGCCCTCTGCATCCAGCGATCTCAGTTTGAGCGCGCTTTGGGCTATCTCGAACGAGCACGCTCTATGACCTTGCGCCGGTATCTCAAAAACTTAGTTGCTGCAGAGGGCAAATGGAGAGCACAGGAAGACGACATTCGAGGACCTGCAACGCAAGCCAGGAGTGTCGCGATGTTGCGAATACAACAAGAACTAAAGGATTGGCAGGAAAGATACCGTAAATACAGCACTCAACTCGTTAATACCGATACCTCGGTATCTTCTGCTGTGGATCGAGAAATGATCCAGGCCGAACTTAAGCGATGTGAAGTGAAACTCAGCGAGTTGTTTGAACGTTCGCAACTCCTCGAATCAGACACGCGTCTCGTTTTCCATACGAAGAGACATGTAACGCACACAGAGAATCAGGTAAATACTGCCCAACTACGACAACACCTCTCGCCCAATCAGCTTCTCCTGGCCTATTTTCTCTATCAGGGCAAGCTCGTCATCTTTGCGGTCAATACAGAGGGTCTGATTATCCATGAAAATCCTGACGGAATGGCGCAGTTGGAGTACCTGCTACCTTTACTCCATGCTCATCTAGAGCTCGCTAATAGGCCCAACCAGAAGGGATTATCACTGCAACCCATTTGTCGCCTGCTGAACAAACTCTATAATCTATTGATCGCTCCTATGGCGACTCTCCTACCGCCTTCATCAGGATACCTGACAATTGTGCCTTACGGACCCTTACATAACCTGCCGTTCCATGCTCTCTTTGATGGTTCACATTTCCTGGTCGAAGATTTCCAGATCAACTACCTACCATCCAGCAGTATGCTGTCGCACATGGATATCCAGAGTGACGAACAGACGGCCCAGCCCGTGCATGACGCGTACCATGTCGATACAGGTCAGGCACATGGTTTGCACCTTCAGAAGCGGGTATCTAACAAGCCGCCGTTGGTGTTTGGCTACTCGGGTAATGGATACCTGCAGCGTGCCATCGACGAGGCAAAGACGCTTGCGACATTACTAGGAGGGGAGTGCTATCTTGAACAGGATGCAACCATTGCCAGGCTATCCGATCAAGCTCCCGGCAGCCCAATTATCCACCTGGCGACCCATGGCCACAGCAGATTGGATGCTCCCAATTTCTCCAATGTGCGCCTGGCTGATGGACAGCTTAATGCCATTGACGCTTTCAATCTGAGGCTGCAAGGATGCGAACTGGTCACTTTGAGTGGCTGTGAGACCGGCCTGGCGCTGGTTGGAGGAGGAGATGAACAGCTAGGCCTTGGACGTGCGTTCCTGGTCGCCGGGGCTGCCTCACTGGTGATCAGTCTCTGGCCAGTAGAAGATAATGCCACCAATGAGTTAATGCAAATCTTTTACCAGCACATCCTGAGCGGAGAATCCAGGGTGCAGGCATTGCGCGCTGCCCAGTGTAGTCTCTTACATCGAACATCATCGGACTATACCCATCCTAATTTCTGGGCGGCTTTTCGTCTCGTCGGCGATGTTGGACCCCTGCATTTCAGAAATGTGAATGTACCATTCTCTCTAAACTAAAGTCGACCTCCAAAAAAGTGCATGCTGAGCGTTCCATCGTTAGAAATAAGTGTGTCTACTATCTGCCTTCTTCTGATATTCCAGTAGAGAGGCAAGGAGGAAAACGATGGAGCAGGAACGAAGATATATGCACGTGCAAGTGCCCTGGTGGAGAGACATGTTGATGTACTGGCTTGAAGACCAGGTGGCCATTACATTTCATTCTAAAGAGAACCCTTCTGCGGACAGAGAGAAGATCATCGCATCCCTAAAACTGGACGACCTCAATGGTTTTCTGGAGGTGCGCGGTTTCAAGATCAACTGCTGCACCGAGAAGGATCTTCCCTATGACCCCGATGAGAAAAGCGTACCACACCACAATGGTGATCTAAACAGCCTGTGTGGTAAGTATCTCTTCTCCTCCCCTTCGGATGAGGGTACCATCGTTGTTGGTTTCTTTACCGTCGAATCGTATGAGATGCACCACCCCGTACAAGGTATGACAACGTCACATGGGAGTAGCGGTACGCACGGAGGGGGCGAGTCGAATGCACGCCAGGTTGTCAACATCATCAATTCCAATCTGGAAAAGCTGAGACAAGAGGCGAAAATTCCCGTGGTTGCAGCTATGCCGAACTGGCTTGGTGGCGCCACTTGCTTCACACATGGCTGCTCATTTGTTCCAATTCCGGTACAAAACGGGGACCCCTGTGACTCACCCAATTGCTGGACAATCGAATTGCCTGATCTTTCTGACACGATGCAATCTATGCAAGGGAATGGCGTGACCATGTTTCTACTGGATACCATGCCTGCCCCAGGGCAGATCACGCAGGCAGCGAAAGAAGCCGGAGGAAGGAACCTGCTGTTGCAGGATATCGCCGAACAGATAGAGGCCAGGTCAATCCTCGCCAGGCATCAAACCCTACCTGAAATGTTGTGGGAAAGCGCTGATGATCAACTGGTAACGGGCCGGGATATCTTCGGCCGGGCAGCGGGCTTCTATATGCCAGAACATGGCCTGTTCGTAGCTGGTATTCTGCGCGACCTAGCCCCAGAGGCAAAGATTGAATGGGTCCGAGTGCTCAATGACTTCGGGGTGGGTGATATCCACACGCTGATCCATGCACTCGAAAAGATACACAATCGCATGGCGACAGGTGATCTCCGAAATAAGCACGTCGTGATCAACATCGCTCTTGTGGTTATGCCTCCTCATGACGAACTGCCCCAATTGTGGTTTAGTGACGATGGCTGCTTCCAGGCTAGTGACCTTGGCTCGATAATGTACAATCTCGATCTGCTAAGCACCCCGCTGCATATGGTCATTCAAAGCCTGAGCGGACTTGGAGCAGTGATCGTAGCGGCGGCTGGTAATGACTCAAATACTCCGGATATGCCCATGCGCATGGGACCTCGCTATCCTGCCGCCTTCCCGGAGGTCATTTCAGTTGGTGCTGTAGACAACTATGATTTGCCTGCGTTCTACAGCGACTACCCATCGTTACCTCCAAATCACAACGGGATAGCGACCTATGGTGGGGGATTCCCGATGGCAAAAACGTCTTCGCTCGATGTTGATCCTGACGATGTAACTTCGGTTGAACCTGCGACACCCATCGATGCGCTGCGCGGACTCTACTGCTCCCCGGTTTTTCCCGCGCTCTCAGCTAATCATCAGGGCAAATCTTATGAGCCTCCCACTAAAAGTGGCTGGGCCTACTGGCCGGGAACGTCATTTGCTACCCCCATTATTAGCGCCGTGGCGGCTCGTGTTTTAGAGCAGATGGGGCCAAGAACCAAGAACATGCCTGCTCACCTGTGGGCTGCGAAAGTGCAATGGGCCATCACTACTGCCGAAGGGCAAAAGACGATGCTGACTAACGAAGCTTCTCTTCCGATACAGCCGGTGTTCGGTGTAAGCGTGCTCAAGGCTGAGCAGAAGTGTAAGGACCATAAAAGAAGGCGGATGTGATAATCACTGTAGTCCTATGGCCCCGATGTTAGGTAGAGTTTTTGTGACAAGTCCTTCTATGAGGGAAAGATTCGGTCGAGACGCTCGCGCCTTCCAAGGTCAGGCACAATAGTTCACATCGACCGTTACCTGTCTAACCTTTACTCAAACACTGTTTCTTCGACTTCCGAATTCGCAGCAGAGAGGACTTCTGCTGCGAGTTTTCGATTACGATTTGACTGCTGTGAAGCAGACCTCGTTCAGGCTCTAACAGATCAGCGTGTAAAATTGCCCTTCCACAAGGGTTTTCGATCCCCTTTTGAAACTCACTTGCAAAATGAAAGCCTCTAGTTTTGGAGAAATCATTGCTCTAAAAATGTGTCATGTGAGCGTCTTTATGCAAGAGCAGTTTCTATCGCCAACAACGACAATTATTAGTTTGAAAATCGCTATAAGAGAAAGCATCCATTGAAAGCGTAAATAGAGAGGCCTTCTTCGATTGAGGTGACGCTTTGAAAAAGATACTCCTGATCGTACCCAAATACGTAGCGTTGCTACTTGCTCGTAATTGGTTCCTCCGGGATGTAACATTGCGGTTTGCTCGTGGTTTAAGTCATATCAACTACGTCTTAAACAGAGAGTGGATATCTCCGGTGCTTGGGTTTATAGCGACCGTTCTTGTTATATGGATAGTTGACCAGGCAACCTCTACACTTGCAACAACACCCTGGTTTCCGTTGAAAACGTTGCTTCAATCATTGGAGAAGTGGATCCAATTCATGTGGTCCAATCCCTGGAGCTTCCTGGCTTTATATACGCTCCTGTGGCTTCTATGGTGGGCATGGCAAGCTCGCCATCGACTGGTGGTGGAGGCATTTGTCAACTATACTGATAAGCAGCTTGACACAGATGTGCAAGGGCTCGCCACTCTCCTTGTTGTGAGGCTTGGTCAATTACATGATCTCTATCGCACTGTGGATGAGCAGAGAGCTATTTCTACTTCCGTATTAGAGAATGAATCTATAGATGCAACTATCAAGGTAGAAGATATCGACGAGCTTCTGAAAGATGCCGTGAGCAGCCAATCGGAGCTGAGCCTGGGGCCACTAAAGATTCCTGTAGGCACACTTTTGTCTTTAATCGGGCGCTTTATACAAGGGCCGCGCATCCTTGGAAGTTTGCATAATGACGGCGGGAAACTCATCTTAACGGCGCAATCGGTTGGGGGGAGGAATTCATTCAAGTGGCGAGTGGATCAAGTACTTCCACCCATACAATCGGCGGAACCGCATTCTCCCAATCTTGTCAGCATGGTTCAAGAACTAGCTTGCCGCATATTCACAGACCTCGCGCTGGGTGGATCAGTTCGGTGGGAGGCAACGAATGCCTTTAGCGAAGGTTTGCGAGAATATCGTGAGTGCTTACATATACCGAAGGACAGAAGGGTACATTTGAAACGGGCAGAAAAAAAGTTTATCGAAACGCTGGCGAAGGATATACAGTTCGATATGGCCTATTACAATCTGGGTGTTGTGTATACGGAGTTGGGTTACACGATGGCGGCCGAGACAGCCTTTGAAAAAGCCATCATCCAAAGTCCAAACTCGTGGGAGGCCTACTATGCGTTAGCGTCGAGCCGTTATGATAGTAAAGACTACTATCGAACTATTCAACTGTGCAAACGCGTTAATGAACTGAAGCCAAAGGATGCAAATTTGGCGAAAGCTTATCAGCTGAAAGGATTGGCTGAACGCGCATTATATGAAAGGAAATCAACTCCTGGCTACCAAAAAGACAGTGTTAAGAGTCGTAAGCGAGCTGTTATGCATTCTTGGGTAGCCTTGTGTTTTGCTGAACTCAGCAAACAAGACGCAGTGATAACAAAAGAAAGCAAAATTTCGCGCTTGGAGACACTTGCCAGTGTATGTGTAGCCGACCTTGCTGAAGTAGACAACGGGCGAGGGAAGAAAGTTCAACGTGCCAAATTTCTATTGAAGCAGGCTTTATCTCTTACACATGCTGATGGGAGTTATCGTGCACTCTACCATTTCAAACTGGGCAAGGTATACCTTTTGCAGGGCAAATATGCCGACGCAACGAATAAGCTTAGAAGAGCCACTCGTATTGCTCCAGACTGTGTTACATATTGGGCCGAGTTGGCCGTAGCTTATGCGTATGCAGTGGCTTGTAAAAAGGAGGATAAGAGTAGGAAAAAAGAAACACGTGACGAAAATTATGAAAAATATGTGCTTGAAACAATCATAGATTCTGCACCGCAAGCAGTTGCGAAAGATTTCAGAGCCGCGCTTGATAAGGCTGCAAAAGCATACGAGAAGCTAGATAAATGGGAGAAACCCAACGAAGGCCGTAGTCAAAGTATGGAGGAGATAAGAGAGTTCGTAGACCTTTCATATTTTTTTGAGTTGTTAGACAGTGTTGAGGAAACCAAAAAGAAGGCCGAGTTCGAGGAAAAGCTTCGCTATTATGATAAACATAGTGGCAGCGAATACGAACATGCTAAAGTTTTTCTTACGCTTGGGCGCCTGTATCTCAATTCTGATGAGAAGGAAAGCTGTGAAGAGCTGATAAGGGCGTTAGAGCGAGAACTTGGGCAACACAATTGTAAGGGCAAAGAGCTGGTACATGCAAGGATTTCCCTTACACTAGGCCAGTGGTATCATAAATGTAACGAGAAGCAGAAAACTGCTGAGTTGATAAAAAAACTGGAACCGCAACTCAAAGACTTCGAAAAGGATGGGAAAGAATGGGAACATGGACAATTCCTCCGAATTCTGGCCAAGCTGCATCTTTTTGCAGAACAGTTTGAAGAGGCAGAAAATAAATGCAGGCTCGCTATACAAAAACTTGAAGAAAAATATCCACATGAAATCCGGCTGCTTCACCTCCGGCCTTTGCTGGCCACTGCATTGTCAAAACTGGAAAAACATTGCGAGGCTGTACAAGTAGTTCAACAGGCTGTTTCAATTGATGCACTCGATTGTTATACGCACGAGCATCTTGGCGATATGTATCTCGAGCGGGGAGAGTTTGAGCGTGCTATAGATGCATGGAGTGAGGCTCTTTCCCGGAAGAGCGTTCATATGCAGAGCCCTCATGATCCCGAAATAGATTTCAAGATTGGAAAAGCATACGCCCAACTTGCTCAGCAACACCATGAACTCAGTCAAAGGAAGATAGAGAACCAAAAAGCACTCGAATATCTCAAACATGCTCTTGATCGGTATGAAAATGATCAGCAGAGACAAAAACTCGCAGTCTACTACTATCTTGGGCATTTTCATTTTACACTGGGTGAGTACGAGGATGCAATCAAGCATTTTCGTGTAACTCAACGTTTTGGCTTTGCACAGCTCACATCAACGTTTTACCTGGGCTATGCCTTTTTGAGACTTAGAGAGTACGACGAAGCCATTGGGCAGTTTTGCAGTTTGTATGACTGTGCTGATAAATTGAGACAACAGAAACTGCTTAAAACAAACATAGAGCCAGAGCAGCCTATTGGGAACTTCTCACTAGGTGACATGTTAGCTTTGGCAAAGTGGGGACAAGCATTTGTCTATGCTGAGCGCGGGACGAACTTACAGCTAGCCTTAAAGCTTATCAATGATGCGCAGGGACTGATACAATCAACTTTCACGGAGCATAAAAATACAGGCAAAGCTCAATATCCGGTAAGTTATCTAGATTGCAAGGGGTGGATTCTCCATAAGCAAGGTAAAAATAGTGATGCGATCCAATGCCTGGAAGATGCAGTAAAGCTAGAAGCTAACGCTGAGATTTACTTCCACCTTGCTTTGGCTTATGAAGCCAGGTCACAAAAGATCCTCTTCAGGAAACAGAGGCAGAACCTGGTCAAGCAGGTACGGACATGTTGCAAGCATATCCAAGAACTCGACATCAACGGACAATACGAACAGCAGGTAAATGATTTGCTGCAACGCCTTTACTCATCAAACACTTCAGCGCCGGTTGGCTCTATCCTTGCTTCTCTGTTCATGGACAGCCGGAGTCCTGACAATTCGAAATAAATGGATTTCCGGGCTCTATTCTGGTTCCCTAATGGACGATGGTCCGCTATGCAATGCCATGGGTTGTATGATAAGTTCTCGGCGAAAGCAAGTTGACCCTCTGAATCAAATCTCTGCACTGGTAGATGTAACCTAGCTACCGGTATAAATGGTGACAGCTTTTCCGGCCACTCCACGGATGCATTTTCAACTGGCATCCTGTAGGCATCGGTCTGGAATTGAATCATGAAATCGAAATGTACTTCTTTTGTACTAAGTGTGTTAACCATTGCTTCTCTTAGATAATTGGCCGAAGGTTTCCTGGGTACCTTAGTTTTCTCATCGGAACAAGGTTTGATCGAGTAGTGAATGGCCTGTCCATCGCCAAACAGGTAGGCCACACAACTAAAATATGGTACTTCTAAGGGGCTAGTTTGGGTCTTAGAATACAGGCCTTGCATAATTGCATCTAAAAAATGAGAATCAAAGGGATTAATAAAATAAAAAAGTGGCGTTCCTTCGTATACATGCCTCTGCAATTTGAGATTCTCTGTGATGTTTGGCGTAGTAAAGGTTGGCGCGCTGATACCGGTGAAATCCTGGGTCCATTTTTCGTCGTCGAGGAGTTTATCGCCCTCTACACCCATGAGTTTTATTCCTATACTCAGTACTCCGTTATCCTTCATATCGGCAGGTGCTAAAGGGCCTGGTCCAGCGAATCTTACCCAGGCAGGATATATTTTAGGGAATCTAAAAACACCTCGTCGCAAGTTGTCAGCGAGGTCGGGCAGAACCTCGAACTCTCCCCTTACAACGCCATACGTTTTAGTATTCCCGGCACGCAGAGCAAAGCTATGTTCGTAATATTTGTGAGTGAACATAGCCATCTGTTTTATGATCAAGGCAGTAATTTCTTTTTCATTGGGCAAGAGCTTTTCTTCGCTTATCTGCAGGTGGTCGTCTTGTCGCTTAAAATTGATAAGGGCCTGCGCCAGTGCAGAGATTGGTTTCCTGAAAATCTTATCAAAGGTATTCCGGTAATAGGGATCGATACGACGCTCAAAATAGAAGAGCGCGAGGAACAAATCGTTGATGCGTTTTTTAATACTCATAGCCACTGCTCCATAATGCGCCATCTTTTAGCTGGATGTAGTGGTCTTTCGTCAGTACCATATGTTTCCTCCATTTCAGGCAATTGTATTGGGCCACGGTGTGAAGGCATTATCGACGCCGCGCAGAGCTGAACGCAGGTGCGGGTAGTGGCGCAGCAGTATTGTTGACATCGTATTGTCTCTGATCCAATCCATGCCGGCCAGGGTGTAGACCCCGGGCGTGAAGTCCTTGGAGAGGAAGCGATCGCTGTTCAGTCGACGTGATGCCATCAGGATGAAGATGCGGAAGGCTGTCTCGCTGAAGGCGAAGCCTTGCGGTCGTTTCTCAGCGAACATGCCGACGATCAAGTCGACGCGGTCGATATCGTTGTTGTACACGCTTCGTATCTTCTCTGCCAGGGCCAGGTCATCCGTCAGTTCCTCGAAACAACTGGCAGGAGGGAGGTGCAGCAGTTTGCGGAACTGGTTATAGCGCGGCACGCCCAGCTCCCGCGAGCGCATAATATCCGTTGCCGCCAGGTCCATGAAGTGCCCATCGGGTCGCTCGAAGTGTTGCAGGAAGCGTGGGAAGTTATTCAGGATGATGGCTCCAGGATATGCGGTTCCGAACGAGTAGAAGGCGTCAGTCATCGAGACTTGCTGCAAGGTTTCTTCAGAATGCGGTCCGGTAATTTCGCGCAAGGTGCGATCTAGCATAGGCCGACCATCATCCGCTGAGCGGAAGCTATATTCGTCTGGAATAAGCGGGTGCATGCGGTACACGATGGTGAACTCTTCGGTCAGGCAGTAGGGCACGCCAAAGTGATTGGTCTCCGAGCCCGGAATGCCACTGATGGCCTCACTGGCACTCAGGCGGCCGAACAACCGTTGGAGGCGCTCCATTTCGAGACCCCACCAGTTGGCTCGCAGCCCAATCTGTGATGTGGGATGGCTGATAATGGCTGGCGTCCATTCGACAGTGTGAATCTTTGCCAGCAGGGCTGCATTGATGAGCCGCGCGCGCTCAAAGATGTCGTCGTCAGACCAGTTTGGGTACTCGGCGCGCAGGCGGTCGCAGATGGCATTATGTTCCAGCGTGAACAATGTCTCCATCATCTCCAAACCCAGCCACCAGCCGGGCACCATGGCCGGATTGAGGTTCGGGTCGGATGGCAGTTGCAACAAGCCATTGCTGCCAATGACCAGTTTACCATCCTGCCCAGAGCGTCTCAAAGCCTGCTGCTCTTTGCTGCTTCCATAAATCTGAGAGGCATCCCACCAGTGTGTCTCAGTATTGATATAGGTCGGCGGCAAGCTGCGAGAGTTGGCCGGGCGCGTCGGGTCACCCTGTACGCGTAAGATCTTCATGGGATGTTCAGGCCAGGGATCATCATCGCGCAGTGCAATCTGCCAGGGATTCTCCTTTTGGCTCTTGCCATGGCTGAACCAGTCACGCACCATGAATTGAACCCAGGCCGCTGCCAGCATGTTGAGCGTTGTCGCGGGCTGGAACTTCTCACGCGTCAGCAATTCAAGGCTCACTGTGCGTGGGTTGGGAGTAAGGATTGCAGGCTCAGGTTCGGGATAGGTGTACTCGATGGGCACATTGCGGCCAAAGCGCGAACCGGCCATACCCATAGCCGGGTTTTGCAAATCATTATGAGTGCCATCAGCGGTCCGCGCCGTCAGATAGCGAGCCTGCATCGGTTCAATGGCAGGCTGGTTGATAGCGGGCTCGTGTGTCGTATCGTGCAGGTTTTGCTGCCGCAGGATGTTGCGCAGCCCCATCAGGATGAGCAATCCCAGCGGAGTAGGTACTTTATCCCATCCGACGCTGTGATCAAGTGTCTCTGCGGCCTGGTCATAGATGTGCCAGAACGGCGTTTGGCTGTAGCCAGACTGGGTAGCCTTTCCGGAGGTAACCTGTTCGGCGGTAAGACGTTGGCGTAGTACCAAAGCTACTATGCCTGCTGCGAGTGCCCCTAGTGCCAGGAATATCCATGATACACGCTTTGTTGATCTCATCTTCTTCACCTTTCGCTTTCAATCCGTTTAGCCTTTACGTGGTTGTGCAATGATAGCCAGGGCAGTGTTGACTCCCGAGATCGCAGTGAGCATGATGGAGACGCGCGAAGGGAGTTGCCCCTGGATACCTGCAAATGCTGCCGAGAGCGTATCGGAAGCATGGATGGGTATAGCGTAGCGCAAGGCACTCGCTCTTAATTCCTCATCTGGCACGAGTAGCTCGATACCGGCGATGATGGTACGCACCCCAAAGAGCCGCAGCACGTAGATGATAGCGTGGTTGGGGTTATCCCCGAACCGACGGGCCAGCAATTTGGGCGCGAATAGGGCAGCGGCCCCGTTAAACAGCCTGATTCCGGCAAGCAAGATACGCGCATAGTCACGGTAGTGCTCAAGTTTATCAGACATCTACTTCTCCTTATTTTATGTTGGGGGCCCAATTTATTGCGCCCCGTAGCAGGCCAATTGCTTTCATCGCTTTGTTTCCTTCTCGGGCATCACCAGGGCAGGGGCAAGCCCTGCCCTGGTGGGGCTTGCCAGGTAGCGGATAGCCCTGATGCCTGGCATGAAAAAGTACGCACCTCCCACGACAGATACAAAACGTGGCAGGCCGGTTACCCGCTTCCGCACCGGCTTCGCCTGCATGGTAAACGTGCCTCCATCAGGGTAATGAGCGCCCACAATTGGATCGGCGTCGTCATAGAGTTCATCGAAATGCGGGCTGTTGATCCACGTATGCTGAACGAATTCAAATTGACGAGAGATGTTGGCGTTGAGGCAAAGAAAGTGCAATCCTCGATCTTGATCCTCAGCGTTTGGCTTCTTGACGGTCAGTAGTTCCGCCGGGTCAACCGGTGGTCCATACTCCCGTCCCCGGCGAAGAATGCGGTGCCGCTTGCCGACAGCGATGGATTGCTCGGAGCCTGGTTGAGGGTCCAGGGAGTCACGGGGATTGGCGCGGCGAACGTGAGCCCCTATGGGACAGTTAAAACCATAAGGGTCGCTCTGGTAGTATACGAAGTCATTCGCGTCCGCCAATTGCGGGTCGTCTTGATGCGGGGTTTCCAGGAGTGGAGCTCCGCTGGGCCAGCGTCCAACCATCTGTGATGCAAGCTTAAGGCGAGCGGTGGGGTTGCTGCTGCCATCCGGGTTTTTGGTGGCCTCGTCAAGAAACTGCCACAAGCCGCGAACATCCTGGCGCAATTGTCGAAAAACGAGGTAGCTGCCATTGCGTCCAAGATCCGCGTTACCGGATCCACTGCTATCATGGGGGAGCAGACCCTTTGGATCCATTGCGGGCTTGATTAGCGGCCTATCCGTATATAGACCATACTCGTTCGGATACCCCAGGAGGAATTCACCCGCTTTTAGCGTATTCATGGAGGTCTCTGTCCGGGGCGACCCTTCCATCACGGGCTGCGAGACGCCATCGTGGAAGCCAAAATGCTCCTTGTTGCCAAGATCGACGGTATCCAACTTCAGAACTTCCGTTAATCCATTGGCGGCAAACGTCTTTGCATAGGTATTGTATACATCTGACAGCTCACGATCGTCCACGGCAAACAACATGAGCACCATGTCAATTTGCCTGGTGCCGGGTCCGCCCCAAATCCATTGCGCCGGTGAGCTTTCCTCTACGTCACCCAGGAGAAGGCTCCGGTGTGGGATAGCCATACCATTGATAAATTCGTTAGAAAACATTGCCAATATCTCCGGTTTCAGGCCAAGCTTCTTGATGCCCGCATACGTGAATGCGACATTGAGAGCTTTCTCCCCTGGCCTGGCCTGTCCAGTTGCGATCGTGTCGGCTAGCGCACTCAACCATATTTGTAAGGACCCTTGTGGTCGCCCATGGGGAGTACTGATTTCAAGCAAAATGTAACAGGCGGCTTTTAGATTACCGTAGCCGCGTATGATAAGCCCCTGGATGTCTTGAAGGTCGAGAGTATCAGCCATATGCGAATCCTTTTCTCACAATAGAC
Source organism: uncultured Ktedonobacteraceae bacterium (assembly GCA_955652655.1). GTDB lineage: Bacteria > Chloroflexota > Ktedonobacteria > Ktedonobacterales > Ktedonobacteraceae > UBA11361. The sequence goes on from CATPCK010000522.1 coordinate 15,259, forward strand.
GAAGCCACTCCTCGGCCCCGGTCTCGCTCATTTTGTTGTAAAGACCTGCACGGATTTTGGCGTTGTTCGCAATATTCAATGCAGTAAGATGATCGTAAGCTGAGTACCAGACCTGTGTTGGTATCTGATGTATGCGCAGGTAGTCCTTGAACGCCTGTTCATTTTTTGCACCATCGAAAATCAGCCAGTTGGTCCTCGGAAAGCCGGCACCGTTACCGAACACGGCATTCAATCCCCAGGCAACTTTGTCGATGAAATCATCCATGTAGCTTTCCAGGCTGCCATCGTAGTTGCTAGCGAAGATCACGCGCCGCTTTTCATTGATAACGACCCAACGGGCGAAGTGGATGGTCTTGACGCCGGCGAGATTTTCCTTGTTGAAAATGTGACGGGTACCGTAATTCGCCGCCAGAATGATGCCCCACACGGTCAGTTGCCGAAACCATCCAGGCTTGATATAACCAACGGCACCGAACTGGTTTTGCGCTACAAGGTCCTCAAGATCTGCAAGTTCCTGGATGTGTGCGTCATCCGGCTTGAGATGTGGCGCAGCGTCGCTTAACTCGTGGATACGTAGGAGCAGTAACCATATGGGAAAGGCCGGTATGAGGACAGGTAATAGCACTAGCACGAGGAGCGGCATACCAACCAGGTGCAGCGCTTCCTTCAACTTGAAAAAAAGGCCTGGCTGGGCCGGGGGTTTTCTAGCCCAGTTCAGAGTTCGCTCACTGCGGATGTATGCCTGGATTTTTGCCCGAACTTCCAGGGAAGAGCGGCCCGACCAATCCTGCTGCGAATGATCCAGGAAGTC
>CATPCK010000523.1 GCA_955652655.1 uncultured Ktedonobacteraceae bacterium
AATAATACCTGCGGTAAGCAGAAATTGACGTTTAAACTAAAGTAACCTCAGCAATCCTTGTGAGGGGATTGCTAAGGGGGAGTAATGTATCCAAAAGAACCAAACTCAGGAGCATTACTCTCATGAACCTTAACACACTGAAAGAATTTCGTCACGGGATGTACAACTGCTTTGGCAACGCGAAAGACGCCCTGTTCAATCTGCTGGATGCGCTCTCCAGTGAAGCAGGAGCGAGCAGCTTCCCCGAATTGTCGTTCTCGCCGTTTTTTGAGCGGACCTGGGCCAGCTTGTACGAAGCTCTGGAAGACGGCCAGATCGATGCCGAGGGACTGCGCAAGGTCTTTGTGGACTTCGCGCCACTGCCCCAGGCAGGTGAAATCGTTTTTCTGGGGGTGGACACCAGCAACCTGTACCGCCCGGAGGCCGAGACCGCCGAGGATCGGACGTTGGTTCCCATTGCCAATTTGCCCAAGAACACGCACGCTGCCAACCCCGGGTGGGTCATGAGTCACGTGGTCCTCTTGCCCAAACAAGCCGGTCAAGGCACCTTCGTGCTGGACACGGCGCGAGTGCGTTCGACGGAACTGGCCACTGAGGTTGCCGCCCGCCAACTGCGCGCAGTCGTGGCATTGTTGGTGGCTCGTGGGTTGCATCCCATCATTGTCGGCGACCGCTGGTACGCCTGCGCGCCGTTCCTGGCTCGCTTGGCCGACGTCGAGGAGGCTCCCCTGTTGCGGGTCAAAAGTAATCGCGTCTTCTACCGTCCAGCCCCGGCGCGTCTTCCCGGCCAGTTGGGAGCCAGTCGCAAGGATGGGGACCGCTTTCAATGCAAAGACGAGAGCAGCCAAGGCGAACCGGATGAGACCTGGGAAGGTCTCGACGCCAAAGGGGCGCGGATCGAGGTGCGGTGTTGGAACCACTTGCACCTGCGCACGGCGCGCTGGGTGGAGGTTTCGGTGATCCAGATCATCCGTCATGGGGCCAGTGGGAAGGCTCGTGACCCCAAGATCAGTTGGTTTGTCTGGAAAGGTGATCGCTCTGCTCCTCTGGCCCAGATCAGCCCGACGTATCGGTTGCGCTACTCGCATGAGCATGGCTATCGCTTTGACAAACAGGAGTTGCTCTGGGATGTGCCACGGCTGAGTACCCCGCAACGGACTGAACGCTGGACGCAAATCGTCGCCTGCGCTCACAATCTCCTGGTGCTGGCTCGTCCTGTGGTGGAGGGTTGCTATCGACCGTGGGAGACACGCTACTCGGTTCGGACGTTGGCGCAGGTGCGACGGGCTATGCCCACCCTTTTGCACCAGTTGGGGACGCCTGCTCGACCGCCACAACTGCGTGGAAAAGCGCCGGGACGGGCCAAAGGCTTTCATCCCAAGCCCAGGACACGTCATCCGGCGATTCGTAAAACGAGCAAAAAGCAGAAAACGAGCAAAAAGAGAGCCTCTGCCTGAGGTTGTTCGACTGATCTTTTTCATTTCTCCTCGTCTTTCTTGGTTCTGAGCCATCGATCAGATGGCTCAGCTAGGTTCGTGTTAGTTTAAACGTCAAGTATAAGAAACAAGAGAGGAACAGGTACGGGTTGTAGCGTGCCCGCTGGGGATTCTTTCTCTTGCAAACGTCCCTTTTGTTGATGCTTATGAAGAGGAGAAAAAGGGGGAGAATATGCAAGATACGCTTGCAGGCGGGAGTTCGCATAAGCTTCGGCCTAAGATTATGTTCATTGTCGTTCTTTTGATTGTTCAATGTCTATTGGGGCTGTACTTCAGCCTGTTTCTGCTCGCGAGACTTTTGGCGCCGGGAAGCCCGGTTATCGTGAAAGGCATCTCCATTATTACTGGTCCTGCTGCGGGAGTCGCATTGGCCGTAGCGCTGGCCTCGCCCGTAATTGCGTGGGGATTGTGGACGCTCAAGCCATGGGCGCGCCAACGATGCACCCTTCTGGAGCTGATGAGCCTGGGAATAGGGGCGATTGAACTCCTGGAACCCGGGGTTAACAGCGTCGCACCCATCACCCGCCTGGTCATCGCCGCGCTGATCCTGGTGGCCCTGTATGTTGGCACTGGTGTACGCGCTCTTTCCCATGGTGATGCTTAGAGGTGTTTATGGTGGGTGAGTGGGGAAATACTACGATCATACCATACATACTGGGAGCCCCTGGCTGACGTAATCATCCCGAAATCAAGATATGGAGAGGAGTACATATATGGACAGTTTAACTTCGCTACAGAATGCGCATGAACGGAGCCCTGCAGGAGAGACGGGCCATGTCCATGGAAGAAAGAGCCGCATCTGGAGAGGCGTGGTTATTGCGCTCTGGGTGATTGGCCTGGTCACGCTCGCTACTGCCTCGGTGCTAACGCATAACCATCCTGGCCCCTGGCCGATTGAACTGACATTCAGTCAGGCTGTGCAACATGTGCTCTACTGGCCATGGGTCATCGCAGTGCTCGATTTTATTGGTACATTCAACAATCCGACGCCCACGGGGGTCATTCTCGGCATTATATGCGCAGGGATGCTACTGATGGGGTGGTACATGCAGGCAGCGTTTGTGGCGCTAACGGTGGGAGTTGGCAATGGCATCGATGCACTCATAGGTAATTATGTGTTGCGTCCGCGTCCCTCGCCAACGTTGGTTCATGTCGATGTTCCCCTGCTGTATAATAGCTTTCCCTCCGGTCATGTCTGCCATATGATGGTCTTTTATGGCTCACTACTGTATTTAAGTTTCACCAGGCCCGTACGCACGTGGAAGTATCGCTGGGTGCTGATTCCCTTCCAGGTGTTTGCCGTGCTCAATATATTGCTGATGGGCTATTCCCGGGTTTTTCAAGGCGAGCACTGGCTCGGTGATGTGCTGGCAGGCTACCTCTCCGGGGGGCTGTGGCTTACGATGTTCATCTTCTTGTACCAATGGGCAACGAAGTTCGTAGAGCGACGGCGCAGTAAGAGAGTGGGAATGCAGTCCATGGCGTGAGTTACATTTCCAGGACCGGGCGGATTTCGACGGAGCCATGCAATGCATCGGGAATCTTAGCGGCCATCGCGATAGCTTCATCAAGGTCTTTACAATTCAGGACGTACGTGCCCGCGAGCTGTTCCTTCGTTTCAGCGAATGGACCGTCAGTGATCAGCGTTTTGCCATTGCGGACACGGACGGTTGTCGCGGTGCTGGTCGGCTGCAGTGGTGCTCCACCAGTCAGGAGGTCACGCTTCTGCGCCTCTCTCGCGAATGCGGCATGAGCCTGCATCAGCATGATACGCCCCTCCGGGGTCATCCCGGCAGTATCCGCTTCACTTCCATAGATTAACAACATATAACGCATAGATATCTCCTCCCTTTGGCAATCTTTTCGACAAGAAATGTAGCGCCTCTACAATATCGACGAACAACAGGTGGACAAATCGACCAGCTATATGATCACATAGTCAAGAAAAAGGATACGGTAGCAGATGGCGTATTTTCATGGCCATCTGTAGCGATAGTCTCAGCTCGGGATCATCCAGTGATTGCCCCAATATCTCCTCTATTCTGCCCAGACGATATAGCAATGAGTTGCGGTGTAAATGCATGATGCGGGCTGTCTCGCTGAGATTCCCGTTGCAGTGAAAGTATCCTTCGAGTGTGTCAAGTAAGGTACCATCATTTCGTGTATCAGCGTTGAGCAAGGGGCCAATTGTCTCTTGATAAAAATCGTTGAGTTCGCTCTGTCCGTCGAGCAGGAAGAGGAGACGGTAGACGCCAAGGTGGGCAAATGAGTGGATCTTGTTCTCCCCGAAGAGGCGCCTACCAATCTCGAGGGCCTGCTGCGCCTGGCGAAAGGATTGAGGGATAGCCTGTACATTCTTTGCGATACGCCCGAGGCCAATTGAAAACACTGGTAAAACAGTGCTTTTGTTTTGCTGTAGACGCGCTTGAAGGCGTTCCAGGCGCGTAATAAGAGTGTTTTCAATGTCGCTTTCGCTGTGATAGCTATTGTTGTCAGTGGCGGCAAGCGGAAGGATAGTTGTTACACGGCGGGCCTCGTGTAATACCCAGCATGAAGGCCATGCCAGGAGAAGTTCGTCACGAACTCTTCTACCCCATTGAGCCTGGAGACTGCCAGATGGATATTCTGGCTCAGCGTCGTGAATCTCAAAGATGGTGACGATCTGAGATGTAGTGAGATCATATCCGAGCAGACGAGCGCGAACCAGCATTTCTTCCGGCTGCTGATAGTTGCCTTGCAGCACGTCCATGAAGGCTTCAAGTTGATAGCGGCTCTCGACGTCGCTGCGCTCTTTTTCGCGCGCGAATTCCAGCGCGAGGATTGGCACGACCTGTCCCAGTATGATGCGTTCCAGGTAATCGAAATCGCCGTCGTTCCCGATCAATGAGAGATAACCGACGACTTCATGGCGTAAAAGAATGGGGGCAATAATCTGGGTGAGACCCTGTTGCCAGAGAAGCTCTTCATCTAGCGTTGCTGGCAGGAAGAGCATACCAGTATCAGCAGGTGCTGCCTGGAGGCGGGTGTAGTGGTCAGCATCCTGCACAATGACCCATTTGTTACAACTGTTGGCAAGTTGTTCGCATATGCCCTGTATTCCTGCTCCCTGGATGCTTAGCTGCATGAGTTGATGCGAGATTTCTGTGGCTTTGCGTTCGATCTCGCCACGAAAACTCACTACGAAGGTGATCACTTCGCGCTCAATCACTTCAAGTGATGCTGATGAAGGGAGGAGGATCAAGGGGAGGTTGAGCTGGTTCGCGAGCGTGCAGGCTTCTTCTCCCAGGGCCTCGACAGATGGAGCCGCTACAGCTACCGCTGCTACACCCTCCTGTTGCAGACTTTTGAGAAGATGGGGGAGCGATTCGTCGAGCCGGCGCAACTGAGAGAGCGCGAGGAGAGCAAGTTCCCCTCCGTGCACACTTTCAAAGGCGGGTAGACGTGCACGCATACGACAGGACCATGTAACCCGACGTTCCAGTCCTCCTGCTCCTGCTGCCAGGTGGGCATCGCGTGAGGCGAGCAGGGTAAGGATGTTGCGTACCGAGGCTGAGGATGTCGGGGAAGATGCGCTACTCATCTCTCACGAACCGGTAATTAATAAGGTAGCGCGGCGTTTATCGCCGCGCTGTTGTTGTGGAAGCTGGGGCTCCACTGGCCTTTTGCGCCAGGCGCTTTTCTTTATTCTTTTTCGCTCGCACAAGGTGTTTGTGCCAGGCTACTTTTTTGGTTTTGTTCATTGGTTGCTCCTTCATTCATTATGGTTTCTCGATCCCCGAGGGGGAAAAGGGGAAGTGGGGAGACCCCCACCCCCCTTAGTGGCTGCAGCCCCTAAGAACCCTGATTATTCTTCGGGTTCGACGGTGCCTTCGAAGTCGACTTCGGTCAGGTCGTCGGTTTCGTCTCCGCCGTCGTAATATTCGTCTTCGCTGCCCAGTTCGTCTTCGTCGTCCCCGCGGTCATAGCGTACCATAGTATCTTTAGTATATGCGCGGATCATCTCTCCACCGCCCTGTGATGGGAAGCTGACTTTGCCGAACATATTGGGGTGTTGATAATCTTCGCGAATAATCAGCCGGACGAGTCCCGGCTCCATGGCGAGGATGGCCGCTGCATAGCGATTGCCACCTTCCATGAAGTTAATGAGGCGGTTGGCGAGGCGGGGCTCTACCTGACCGATATCTTCTCCTGCTGCGTTACGTGCGAAAATGGTGTGACCATTGACATGCAACTGTACTTTGTCACCGACTCCGACCTTGGCAAGAACGGAGGTTGATGCGATGTTGATCAAATCGGTTGTCCCTGTTTTGCCGGTTTCTTCGATAAAGAGGCGGGGATCAATGCGCTCCAAGCCAGCGTGCGTTGTAACGGGTTCTTCATGCAGCAATGAGAGCCGATCTAAATTCTTTTTGGCTATGGTGTTATTCGGGCTGTATTTCAACGTCTGGTTATAGGCTTGCCTGGCTTCTGAATATCGTCCTAGTTCGCTAAAGGCTTTTCCCAGCCGATTATAGGCCTCCGCGTCGTTTGGAAAGATATTCAGGATATTGCGATTGGTTGAGATAGCCTCTTCCCACTGGCTTGCCAATGCCTGATCAATCGCCAGGCGGGTCCATTGAACTTTTAGTTGTGCTTTCTCTTCAGAAGATTGTGCTTGCGTCATCAAACGCCTCCTCCATCATCGTGTTGATAGTTTGCCTATTATACCGCAACTGCGCAACCCTGCAATGACCAGGCAGTTGTGCGCTCGATTCTTACCTTGACCAGATCACCTGATTGAATGCTGCTGTTTGCCGCTTGCTGTGCATCTGGCTGGGGAAAGAATACCAGTTTATTGGCCCGGTTGCGTCCTTTCCATTGTTGGCGTCCATGCGCGCTGTTTTCTTCTTCGACCAGCACCTCTTCAATTTTGTCGATATACTGCTGGTTTATTTCCAGGGCAATTGCGGCTTGCACCTCTTCGACGGCATGTAGCCTGCGTTTCTTTTCTGCCAGTGGAATGTCGTCATCCCAACGGGCGGCGACTGTGCCAGGGCGAACAGAATAGGCGGCGACGTGAACCACATCGAAGCGGATCTCTTTGAGCAGGTCGAGCGTATGCTGGAACTCTTGCTCGGTCTCTCCACAAAAACCCACAATCACGTCGGTAGAGAGCGTAATATTGGGCCATAATACTCGTACGCGCTGAATCTTTTCGCGGTACTCGTCAAGCGTATAGCCACGCTTCATACGTTTGAGGAGAGCGTCATCGCCGGCCTGAACTGGAATATTCAGGTGTTCGCACACTTTGGGCAGGTTGGCCATGCGTTCGATCATGCTGTCGGTCATATGGCGTGGATACGAGGTCATGAAGCGGATGCGCTCCAATCCATCGATCTCGCTCAATTGGCTCATCAAGTGGGCAAGGTCTGGTTTATCCGGTAAATCGAGTCCGTAGGCTTCGACAGTTTGTCCCAACAAGGTCAGTTCCTTTGCGCCCTTAGAGACCAGTGAACGCGCCTCAACCACGAGTTCTTCTACAGGACGGCTGCGCTCACGACCGCGCCGGTAAGGTACTATGCAGTAGGTACAGACCTTATTGCAGCCGAGGATGACCGGGAGCCAGGCAGTGGGACTGACCGCAGCAGGCACGATTTTGGTGGGATAGTGAGCGGTGCGCTCACCTGGTTTCGGTGTGATCGCCATTGGTAGGACCGTACGCTTCCCAACTGTATTCGTTGAGGTAGCGAAGGTTGGAACGATTGATGCGCTGGTAAAGGCCTGAGTCTGGGTATCTTTATAGTCATTGTCGGGCATATATTCAATGTCGAGGCAACCTGCACCTGAAATAGGCGTCCAGCGCTCTTCGAGGAAACGAGGGAGAATATCCGCCTGTTCTACTTTCATGAACAGATCAATATGTGGATAGCGTTTACCCAATTCGTCGATAGTCTTCTGGTTGCCGATCATGCAGCCCATCAATGCCACAAGGAGATCACTGCGCTTCGACTTGGCATGTTTAAGCTGTGCGAGCTGGTTGTGCGCTTTTTCCTCCGGAGCTTTACGCACGCTGCACGTATTCAGGATCACGAGGTTTGCCTGGTCCATGCTGGCCTCTTCCCAGCCCAATTCGTCCAGGATGGTCTGGATGCGTTGCGAATCGGCCTGGTTCATCTGACAGCCAACAGTCCAGATGTGGTATTTGCCTCGTGTGAAATTCGTCGTGGTCATCGCTTTGCCTCTCCGAGCAAGAATGGTTTATACTGCTGAATGTGGTTCTGTTTTGATGCCTTGCTTCTAAGCACGGTATTATACACCAATATATGTGTAATGTCACGATTTTTTTGAGGATGACCAGGGCTCTTTGAGAGGAGAAAATGACGATGCTACTTGCCGGTGATATTGGCGGTACGAAGACCAGCCTGGCTATTTACTCGGCTGAGGCTGGTGTACGCAAGCCATTAGTCGAGGCGACATTTCCAAGCGCTCTTTACCCCAGCCTGGAGGCGCTTGTTCGCACATTTTTGTCTCAGACCAATCTCTCTGTGGATCGAGCGAGCTTTGGAGTGGCTGGCCCCGTCGTGGCGGCTCAGGCAACCGTTACGAATCTGCCCTGGAATATGAACGAGAAGCAACTTCGTGAGTCGCTGAACCTTTCTTCTGTACACCTGATGAATGACCTGGAAGCTATTGCCCGCTCTATTTCTTACCTGGAACCCGCTGAACTGCATAATTTGAGTAAAGGACAGCCCATTGAACATGGGAATATCGCTATTATCGCACCTGGTACGGGTTTGGGAGAAGCTTTCCTCACCTGGGATGATGGGTCGCATTACCATCCTCACACGTCGGAAGGGGGGCACTGTGATTTTGCCCCCACCAACGAGCAAGAAATAGGCTTGCTCATCTATATGCGCAAAAAGTATGACCATGTGAGCTACGAACGTGTTTGTTCCGGTATAGGCATGCCGAATATCTACGCATATCTAAGAGATAGTGGCTTTGCTGAAGAACCGCTCTGGTTGTCAGAGAAGTTGTCGAAATCGACAGATTATACACCGATTATTGTCGATGCCGCACTTGATCAATCATCTGCATTGTGTGTTGCAACACTGAACACCTTTGTAGAGATCCTGGGTGCGGAAGCTGGAAATGTGGTACTTAAAGTTATGGCGACCGGTGGTATTTACCTGGGCGGGGGCATTCCAGCGCGAATTCTGCCTTTCCTACAAAGCGACATTTTCATGCAAGCCTTCCTCGACAAGGGGCGCTTCGTCAAGTTGCTGAACAATGTGCCGATATCCGTCATTCTCAATCCAGGGTCCGGGCTGCTTGGCGCTGCAAGTTACGG
>CATPCK010000524.1 GCA_955652655.1 uncultured Ktedonobacteraceae bacterium
CTGTTCACGTGTCTCCAACTGCGCACGCATCTGCTCAAAGGTTGCGGCATCAATTTCGCCACGGGCGTACCGTTGGCGTAAAGTCTCCATCGCCGATGGTGTTGGTGGTTGTAGCGTCGCGTTCGTACTCTGTCTGTTGAACCATCGCACCAATGCCCAGATGAGAACGACAATCAAGGCAATCCAGAGAATCGAGCCGAGAGACATCATCAGCATACCGGGCCAGCTAAAACCATATCCCCACATCATAATGTATACATCCTTTCGTAACTCCTACAGTGGGTCGGGAAGAGATGTTCTCTTCCACCGACTGAACCAACTGGTGTTTTCTTGTTTCTGCTTAGAGTATAGGCCACTCGTCTCTCATCTGGCTCTCGAATGAGGGGGACAGACTCACATTCCACTCACAATTGTCCTTCACAGCAGGCACGGGAGCGTCTAGCTGACATGTACCACATGCATCATACCCGTTGCCAGATGATAGGCGTTGTGACAACGGAAAGCCCACAGACCAGGCTTATCGGCAATCCAGTTCACGGTGAGTTGTTGCATGGGGTCAATCAGTACTGTATCTTTCCAGGGGCCACGTCCGGTGCTATTGGCAAGCTGAAAAAAGTGGCTATGCAGATGCATTGGATGCGGCATCATGCTGTGATTTTGAAATAGGAAACGAATAAAGCGGTCTCGCTCTACTTTGAGCTGATCTGTGTTCGGAAAGATCAGATTGTTGATGGCCCACACGTATCGTCCTGTCATTCGTCAGGTAACTTTGGGTGTGCTGGCTACTTGGCACATCCGTTCGCGAAGTGGATGACTTTGCTCTCGATTTCTTCATTTTTCTCGGACCTGTGTCCTTCACAGATGAAGAGATACAAGAGCATTTCTCGTGTCTACATGCATGATGCAAAAGCATATGCTGTTCAGCTTCCCGTTCTGAGGAAGTTGACAGGAAGGAAGTTTCTTTCAAACACATCAAAGACACGGTGGCACTTGCCATGCCATCTCTTCCACTCCTTCTGCTTCACCAGTAAAGCGCTCAGGCCGCTCTCCGGTACGCGTGATGTAACCCACCTAAGACCGGAACCGAGAGGATTCGATCACTACGCAGATCTGATGCAATGGTGATGCCATCTCCTCCCGGAACCTGCTGTGAATGCCTTGATGTGGTCGTGCCCGATTGAAATACGTAGCATAAGCATGCAGGACACGATGCAGCTGCTTCTCATGGAGGATCAACAGGTGATCCAGGCACTCTCTTCGTACGCTCCCCAGAAAGCGTTCGCAGATCGCATTGGCTCGTGGTGCATGATAAGGCGTTTTAAGCATCTCGATGCCACTCGTAACTGCGACACGAGCGAAACGGGGTCCAAACTTGCGATCATTATCGCGGATGAGATACTTGGGCGTGTGTCCATACGGAGTCGCCTCTCGCAGCTGTTGTGCGGTCCAAGCGTCGGTAGGAAATCGCGTCACACCTACGTGGATGACCTTCCGAGACTTCAGTTCAATGATGAAAAACGCAAAGAGTGAACGAAAGAAGAGATCGGTGACCTGTAGAAAATCGCAAGCCCAAATATCAGCAGCGTGATTCTGCAGGAAGGTCGCCCACTTCTGCCCTCTTGGACGAGGCGGACAAACTTGCCTCATATATTTCTGGATCGTGCGTTTGCACACGCGAATACCTAGCTTGAGCAACTCACCTCGAACGCGCTCGGCTCACAAGACGCCGATTGTTCTTGACCATCTCTTTCATCAAGGCGATCGTCTCTGGAGAGATCTTCGGCTGTCTCGAATCAGCCTTTGATCTGGGCTTCCAGAACAAGCGGAAGAGTTCTCGATGCCACCGAAGCCAGGTCTCCGGCTGCACAATGAAGAGCGCCTGCTTCCAGGTCCGAATCATCCTCGCGCAGCGCGCACCAAGAGGAACCGATCTGTCTTCCTGCAGGCCGGTCGTTTGACCTGCCGACGCAGGATGATGAGAGGCTTTCGTAACAACGCATTTTCGACAAGCAGTTGGGACTTCCCTTTGGCAAGATCTGCGATCATTCCAAGCAAAAGGGAGGTGGAGCGCGGTTTCATCCAACGAACAATGCCATTGTGGAGCGCGTGAAAGCAAAGAGTTAGTCGTTGCTTCATAGGGATGAGAACAGGGAACACAGGCTTCTCCTTTGCGAAGAGAAAGAAAAGTACTAAAGTATGAAATACATGCATGCTCACTGATTCTACCTTTGCTGCTTCTCTCCTGCAAGCTGAATGGGACCAGTAGATCGCTCTCAAGGAGTCTTTTTTTCGAACGGATGTCCCAAGCGAGATGCCTCTGCGCGGCAGAGAAGAGGATGAAAGTGAGTTTTACCCCCGTCACGTAGCCAGGAGGGATAACGAAGGGAGGACACACCTCAAGCCTGACGCCGCACGGAGAAACTGACCCCAGCGATGACTCGGTGAGAGGGGAGAAGATGAGAGTACACTATTCACCAGGTCGACGAGATGAGACCGAGCTACTTTGGTGTGTGAAACCCGAGTCCCAAGCTGGTTGAGCGAGGTACTGGCAGAAGAGAAGATTGTCGCCACTTCCGCGGAAGTGAGCACGCGAAGGAAATTCGTTGTACTCTGTGTACCTCTGCCTCGTTGACCTCCTTTGAGCGTCTCTCTTGAGAGCATGCACAGAAAGGAAGACAACGATATGCAAGTCCTCTACTCACGCTGTTGTGGCTTAGACGTGCATCAGAAAACGGTGGTTGCTTGTGTCATGATCACGCAGCCCAATGGGAAGGTCGACAAGAGCATCCGCACCTTCGCCACGACGACGGCTGCCCTACTAGCCGAAGCCGGATTGGTTAGCCAGTCTGCAGGTCAGTCATGTGGCGATGGAGTCAACGGGTGTGTTCTGGCGGCCGATCTACAATGTGTTGGAAGACCAGTTTCAGTTGCTGCTGGCCAATGCCCATGAGATCAAGGCCTTGCCCGGTCGCAAAACCGATGTACGCGATTGCGAATGGATTGCTGATTTGTTGCGGCATGGCTTGATCCGCCCCAGTTTCATCCCGGCCAAACCTGTACGGGTGTTGCGGGACCTGATGCGCTATCGCAAAAGCCTGGTCTATCAGCACACCCAGCAAATCAATCGACTGCACAAAGTCTTGGAAACGGCCAATATCAAACTGACCAGCGTCGTATCGGATGTGTGGGGCAAAAGCGGACAGAGCATGATCAAAGCGATCATGCAGGGAGAAAGCGATGTGCAGACCCTCACGGAGTTAGCGCGTGGGACCTTACGCGGGAAACTCCCTCAATTGCATGAAGCCTTGGAAGGGCGCATCCAACCTCATCACCGCGTGTTACTGCAGCAGATCTTCGCCCATCTGCAGTTCTTGGAGTCCTCCATGCAGCAGGTTCTTAAGGAGATCGAAGCGCAGATGGACCCCTATCAAGAGGTGGTGGAGATCTTGATGACGCATCCAGGCGTACAAGCGGTGGCGGCCATGGGCGTTATCTCGGAGGTAGGGATCGATCTGAGCCGGTTTCCAAGCGCGAAACACTTTGCTTCTTGGGTTGGCGTCTGCCCGGGCAATCACACCAGTGCTGGCAAACGCAAGCATGGCAAAACCACCAAGGGCAATGCGTATCTGCGCGCGTTGTTGGCCGAGATCGTCTGGGCGATAAGCCATACCAAAGACAATTACTTATCAGCGAAGTCACACCGCTTAGCTCGTCGTATTGGCAAAACCAAAGCCATCGTGGCGGTCTCCCACACCGTGGCCGTGAACTTCTATCATATGATCACCAAGCGTATTCCCTATCAGGAGCTCGGAGCGAACTACTTTGAGACCTTAGACCGCGAACGTCTCACGAAACACACCGTCAAACGCTTAGAAGCCCTGGGTTACGAAGTGACCTTGACTCCAAAGGAGGTGAGCGCCTAAACGGACAATCCCTCCTACTCGTAGACATCAGGCGCTCTTGCAGCAGCAAGCGGGGCTAGGGATGCTTTGCCTGTTTTTCTCTCAGGCCGATCAGGAGCAGCATCTTTGTGCAAGCAGGGCGGCTTTTTTGCATCACTACTCTTTCTGCACCACTTTCGAAGGAAGTAGCCAGCACTGGGACTTATCATCATGCTGAAGATGCCTATTTTGAGAACAGATGACCCAAGTAGCCAGCACTGGGCGCAGGTCATTTCGATGAAGCTATGTATATCATGGAGGATGGCCTGCCAGTGTGAAATGCCCTGGTACTCCACAGGCTTCACAACGTCCATACTTTTGCATTGGTAAATGCTATATCCGCGGAATTATTCACGTTGCCCGCCAAAACCGCAATTTGACCGTGGGTTAACGTGCCGTCGTTCACGCTGTTGAGAAGCTCGCGATTGAAATACAGGGTAATAGTGCCATGCTGTACGACGATCGCAATCAGATTTGTCGAATTGCTTGCCACAGTGCCGCTTGCGAGTCTTACAGCGTCTGTATCGAAGTTTGCGTCCACACTACGAGAGAGGTCGTAGTTTCCGTTGGTGAAAACACGGAAGAGATAATATGTGTCTGGAGTCGCCTTCGAGAAGATGATGCCAGCATAATCTCCTGAGATTGTTGTCATCTGGACTTCGAAGGCAAAGTTACTGTAGTCGGTGTTGTCAGCGGTACATGAATGGAAAAGTCCCGCTCTGGGTTGGGTGGCGTGATACGCTCCTCCTTGAAATGCACAGGTCGCGCTGTTGCTATTGGTCCCTGTCTGCCAGTTGTAGCCTTTGCTATTGTCTGTTAAAGGGTCGTCGAGTGCGAGAGTACCACTATGTGTATAGGGGTTCTGTGAAGCGGTGGTGGGAGTCACGTTGGGTTGAGTGGTAGGGGTGGTATTGCCTGTTGGTGTTGGGTGGGTTATCGGTGTTGGTGTCTGGGAAGTTGGCAGAATTGATGTTGGCTGCGGAGTAATCCCACCTCGACTCACTATCTGAAGAACCCGGTTGGGTCCTACGGCAAATACTGCGCCTGTAACCCCTACTCCGACCAGGCAGAGTATGAGAAGCATGACCACTAGAGTTGCCCGGCTCTTCGTCTTCTGTTGTGGAACTGGTGCTGGCAGATGCCCCGAGCTTGAGGGCGCGCCAGGGACTGCTGGCGGTGGCGCGCCCTCAGACTGTCCACCGGGCACAGACGGGGCCAATACGAGGGCAGGGGAAGCTTCATGCGATCGCCAGGTTGGCTGCGTCTCCTGTTCAGTGAGCAACGAGATCGGAGCCAGCCAGGTTGGGCTCTCTTCTGAGGTGGCTGGGATAGCCTCCACTGGCGTGCTGTTGTATGCCTGCTCCAGAGCCCTGGCGAACGCCCGGATGGAGCTAAAACGCAGGGCGGGATCTTTCTCCATCGCCATGTTCAACACTTCGTCGACCTCTGACGAGATGCCCGGCACTTTTCCGCTGAGAGGCGCGGCCAGAGCCTGCAAGTGTTGACTGCTGATCGCGGCGATATTATCCTGAAACGGGCGCTCGCCGCTCAGCCATTCATAGGCTATGACCGCGAGGGCATACTGGTCACTGGCCCGTTGGGGCTTGCCATCAAATTGCTCCGGGGCTATATAGGCGATAGGCTGCACTTGCTGCGAGTTCATGGTTTGCAAAATCGTCGAAATACCAAAATCGCTGAGCAATACCTCGTTGTCCTGGCCCAACAGGATGTTCTCCGGCTTGAGGTTGCCGTGAATGATATTCTGATTGTGTGCATACTGCAAGGCGTTCGCGATTTGCTTGATCAACGAGACCACAAACGCCGGACTCAAACGCGAGCCTGGCGGGTAGTTCTGCCGCATCGTGTCC
>CATPCK010000525.1 GCA_955652655.1 uncultured Ktedonobacteraceae bacterium
AGAGCCGCGTACCGGAAAATAGGGATAGAACTTGCTCACCGGTAAAGCAACGTATGCTAGACTTCCTTTACCGGACAACCGGACACACTGGAAGGAGATGGACCACTTCCTCTCTGTTTTCCTCTTCCATAGGAGGCCTCATCTACCGGTGCAAGAGGAGGCGAGAGGCCTTCACTCTGTCTTTCTGGGAGGTTCTTTAAAAAGGGTCGGCGTATGCACACGTGACACAGGTGTATGCGAAAAAGAGAAGGGAGTTTACTACATGGCTCTACACACACTTTCCTCTGGACAACAACAGGCACGAGCGCGTTGGAACACCAATGAGCGCTGTGCTGCCTTTGATCGGAAGAAAAGTCCGTATCTCACACAGCAAGCTCAGGACTTCCTGGCCCAACAAGCCTTTTGCGTGATCGCCGGGCCAGGGCCGCACCAGGAACTGTGGGGCTTGCTCGTACCAGGCGGACCAGGCTTTGTGCAGACGCCAAATCGGTCCACCTGTCTGCTCCAGATAGCGCGCCAACTTGCACCTACTCGTCTCGTAGGAGGATTACGTCAAGCTTCACAAGATGGTCTGGACACGCAGCTTAGTTTCTGTTTTATCTGTCATCCTACTCGGGAACGTCTCTGTGTGCAGGGAAGCGCTTCTCTGTACACAGGCGACATGCCAGATCTGCATGCTCTTCCTCCACATGCAGAACCGCTTCGAATACAGGTGCAGGTGCGAGAGGCGTTCTTCCATTGTGCCAAATATATCAAGACACGCGTTGCTGGCCTCACCTGCCCTGCCGACCTTTTCTCAGAGCAGGCACGGTATCCTCAACACCTTCCGGGCGCTAGCACGACCTCCCTCTCTGAGAATATACGAGCGTTTATCGAGAAACAGCTCTTGTGCTTCCTCTGTACGAGAAATCACGATGGGCAGTGTGCCGTCAACCACCGCGGCGGCGCTCCCGGTTTCCTCGTCGCCCTACCACCTGACGAGAGCGAACCTGATGGCATGCTTCTCCTGCCCGACTACGCGGGAAATGGAGCCTTTGAAGCCATCGGCAACATTCTGGAAACAGAAGAGGCGGCCCTGGTGATTCCTGATTATGGAGCCCAGGTGGCGCTCTGTGTCTCCGGCTCAGCACGCGTTGTCGAGGTAGAAACCTTGCCTGAGGACCTGGCAAGAAGATGTAAGGGAGCTGAGCGCGTCGTTGCACTCTCAGTCCGATGGGTCGAGGTGCAATATGGCGATTGGTCTGCCACGCTGTCCTATGAGCGCGCTCGTGCTCAAAGTATATGGAGCGCTGGCAGGTGCTCGCAAACAAGCACACGCTCTCAATGCTGTCTTCTATCATCCTCAAGGACCCAGACCCTATGAATGTTCGGCGCTACCGTTGGCTGGTTCGATGGGATGACCGTGATGGTGGTGATGATGTTCACCGTGGCTGTGGCTGTGCTCGGTAGTTGCAGGTGGAGTTTCTTCGCCTCCGCCAGTCTGAAGTGACCGGTCACGAAGTTCAGGGTACTTTTCTTCCAGCCGCGCTTCTCGCTCGATGCGTTTGCGCCAGTAGCGCAGTGTTTCTGGATCGCCACCATTTGTATCGCTCCAACCAGTAGGCCAGGCTGCACGCCCGGGTCCAGGATCGGCTTTGCCGCCGATGGCAAAGGACGAAATCAGGCGTTGGGTCTGATCGCTGCCGCAAGTGGAGCATTGTGCCTGTCCAACTGCATCAGTGGAGCGTAAAAACAGGTGTGAGAAGACCTCGCCGCATTCCAGGCAGCGGTACTCATAGATGGGCATTGCGCTTACCTCTTCTGTTTTATCTAGAGCAGCCTCCCGAGGGCGATCCCTTGTGGTCGCCCTCTGCGGACTTACCAGTACTCGAAACTATTGTTGATGATCTGCCGCAGTTCTTCGGCGCCGACATCTCGCGGGCAGTTGACGAGCAGGCGCTGCTGTTTGAGCGTGCCGTCAATCAGCGCTGGTACGTCTGCCTCCCCGTAACCCATAGCGGCCAGGCCATTCTCGATGCCAGTATCACGCATCAATGAGAGTAACGTGTTTGGAAGCGCCTCGGGCATCTCAGCCGATGATAGTCCATTCACGTCACCTCCCAACAATTGCGCCGCACGCAAGTGACGTCCGGGATTGACGGGATATGTCCAGCGGAACGTGGGCGGTGCGGTGATGACGACTGAAAGGCCGTGCGGGATAATCGGCTCCTCCCTCGGATAGTCCGGGGGTATAAAGTTTTTCACCAGGCCGGCAATAGGGTAGGCAATGGAGTGGGGTACGTGGACACCAGCGTTGCCAAAGCCGATACCGGCAAAGGTTGCTGCGAGTGCCATATGCGTTCGCGCCTCCACATCCATGCCGTTGAGCACAGCCCTGCGGAAATAGCGGCCCAGGTATTCCAGCGCCTTCTCGCACCACATATCACTGATGGGGTTACTTCCGACGTAGACTGGACGCTCATCCGGTTTATGCTGCGGACGGGCATCATACGGCCGGCTCGTGTAGGATTCGAGCGCGTGGGTAAGCACATCGAAGCCCGGATACGCCGTTGCCATCGGTGGAAGCGTGATTGTATTCAGTGGGTCGATGATGGCCAGAGTGGGACGCAGGTTGCGGTGTGAGATGCCAGTCTTCACCTTCAGAGAGAGTACGTCCATGATTGCCATCGCTGTAGTTTCACTACCGGTACCAGCCGTCGTGGGAATTGCTACCAGTGGCTTAAGGGGACCTGGAACAGGCAGTCCTTTACCGATGGGCTTATTGACGTAGTCCATCACCGGCGCGGGATAATTTGTGAAGAGGTTCGCCGCCTTCGCCGAATCAATACAACTACCGCCACCAACGGCGACAAAGCCATCGTAGTCGTGTCCTTGCACAAACGTGGCAATAGCCTCAAAAGATTTATCCGTCGGCTCGACATGCACCTCATCGAAGATATCGGCGCTTATGCCGCCTTCCTGGAGGAGCGAGCGCACGCGCTCCGGTAGACCCAGCTTCATGACTCCGCGATCGGTAACGATCAGTGCATGCTTTACTCCCAATCGCTTGAGGTCATATGCCACCTCATTGGTGGCACCAGGCCCGACCTTTACAGGTGTAATCTCCATCGTAAAGACGGTTTCATTGGGGATATCAAGACAGCCCATGTTGTCTTCCTTCCTTCTAGTCGTAGAACGCTTCGGGTGCGAGACGGATCTCCTTGATCTGCTTGGGATCATGCCCGAAGATGATCGTGGCGTCACGCATATTGGCGAAGCTACGGATGCGCTCGACGGAGTTCAACCAGCCCAGGCTATCCCAGACAATGGCAGCGCCTACCGGTGGTGGACCATAGCTCTCACGCATATAGGCGGCATCGGAGGTGAAAATTATCGTGCCAGTGTTGGGTAGGTCGACCATCAGGCACATTGTGCCCCAGGTATGGCCGGGTGCTTCGAACAAACGGACACCCTCCATGATCTCGGTGTCCTCGGTCAACTGCACCCAGCGCAGCCCATCTACCATATAGTCTCTTTTGAGATGGAAACCCTGTACCTCACCTGGGATCGAAATAGCGCCCTGATACTCTTTTTGGTGAACAAGGATCCTGATATCAGTGTTTCTAAATGTCCTGAGATTTCCGGCATGATCCAGGTGCAGGTGGCTCAAGGCAACGTACTTAAAGTCCGAGGGATCGAGCTTGAGCTGCTTGAGGCGTTCCTCGAAATATTGCTCCGGGGCGACATCTTCATAAGGGAACCAGTTTTGGGCAGCAGCGTTTTTCCAGTGTTGCTGCCAATCGCGGGGACAGGTGGTGTCGAATAACAGGCGACCATCGGGATGGTCTACCACGACGGTATGTGTAGGACACGGCCCCCAGGTTGATGGAGGATTCGGGTTGCTCTTGCTTGCCAACCACTCTGCATTTACGAGCAACCACTTATAGTCACACATCATATTGCCATGATGCTGTATGTGGACTTTAATCGCGGGCTTTGCCATTGAGTATGCCTCCTCATTAGATAGTGTCCAGTTCAACAGGGAATGAGTTAACACTACGCTGTTACGACATACCAAAACAAGCTACAACGAAAACGCTCTACAAGTACGCAGTCCACAAGCTTCTACCTACAAATGTTGGACATACCGTAACGCACCAAACGACAACAGCGTAATTTGTCTATCTATTGACGAGCCTTGTCACGTAGCTCCCGGCGCAGAAACTTGCCTGTAACGGTCTTCGGCACTTCGTCAAGAAACTCAATGTGCCGCGGATACTTGTAATTCGCCATGCGCTCCTTGCAAAACTCAATCAACTCTTCTGGTTTGACCTTCCCCTCATAGCCGCTTTTGAGAGCTACATAGGCTTTGACGGTTTCACCTCGGTACGCGTCTGCTACGCCTATCACGGCAGCTTCACGCACAGCCGGGTGTTGGTAGAGAGTATCTTCCACGTCACGCGGCCACACCTTGTAGCCAGAAACGATGATCATATCCTTCTTGCGGTCAACGATGTAGAACCAACCCTCCTCGTCCATCTTTGCGACATCACCTGTGTACAGGTAGCC
>CATPCK010000526.1 GCA_955652655.1 uncultured Ktedonobacteraceae bacterium
TAGTGACACTCCGCGTGGGCTAAAGCCCAGCGGCTTCTCGTTTCAACACCGAAGGTGACTCACCTGATTGCTCAGGCCCCTCTCTTCGGCTCGACGAAGGCCCCGTCCGGGCCAAGACCTGCAAACCGCGTTGCAGGATGTTTCTTGCAGCATTCTCGTCGCGGTCGGCTATGTAGCCACAAAAGGGGCACACATGCGTCCGGACACTGAGGGACTTTTCGACAGACTCACCACACTGCGAACATGTCTGCGACGTGTAGTGAGGTCGCACAGCAATCACTTGACGCCCAGCACTCTCAGCCTTGGCTTCAAGGTACTGCCGGAACATCCCCCAGGATGCATCGGCGATGACAAAGGCCAAACAATGGTTGCGGACCATGTTGGATACCTGTAAATCTTCAACAGCAATCGTTTGGTAGCCGTCTACATAAGAGCGGGAGGCTTTGTGAAGTGTATCTTTGCGCTGGTTAGCAATATGCTCGTGAAGACGAGCAACCTTCTTCTTCGCCTTCTTCCGGCGATGACTGCCTTTCTTGCACCTGGCAAGGTTGCGTTGGGCATGAGCAAGCCGTTTGGCCGTCTTCCTGGCGTGCTTGGGATTGTCGATGATGTGTCCATTGCTATCAGCCACCAGATACCGAATGCCCATGTCCAACCCAACAGCATTCTCCTTCTTAAGCAAGGGGTGCGGCGGTGTTTCACAGACGCATTGCAGATACCAACCAGAAGGCCGAAGCACGATGCGTGCAAACTTAAACGTGCCTTCCAGGGGCCGATGGACAATCACACGCATACGCCCCCCACATTGCAAAGGAGCCTTAAACCGTCCATTGTCCAGGCAGTTCGCGGCGTCACGGAATTGAATGGTGTTCCAGGCGGTGGCACCTTTGAAGCGGGGAAAGCCAATCTTGCGACCTTCTTTGAGACCACGAAAGAAATTGGTAAAGGAGCGATGAAGGCGTTTGAGCGTGGTATCGACGAGAACCGCAGGCAAATCAGGATGCGCCTCTTTGCCATGATGTTTGTCTTGCTCGTAGAGATGCAGGTATTTGCCTGTCTCTTTGTAGTGCGTGATCAAATCTTCCAGGCAGGCATTGTACATCTTACGCGATGCAAGAAGCGTCCTCATCAAGGCTTGTTCTTGTGCCTTCGTTGGACGAAGTCTGTACTCAAACGTTCTCATGGCGCAAGTATACTGTGCTTTGACTACGGAGTCAAACGGCAAGGCTAAAGCCAGAAACGCCTATCTACTGGGGCTAAAGCCCCGTAGCTTGCGGCGAGCTAAAGCCCTTCTATGTCAAAAGAATGTTTCATGTGGATTGCCGGATGTGATAAGCTAGTAACTGGCTCAGGTTTGAGTGAGAACGTTTAAATTACCTGCTGGCACTCGCCAGTTCGTCTAGTCCTGGGTTCAAGTACCGCCGAAAGTACCAAAGCAATGAAAGGAAGAAACACATGGCAATACAGTGTAGTCATCTGGATCAGATACGAGAGGTCACGCCGAGCGCGAATGGCTGTGAGGACTGTTTGAAAACTGGCGATAGCTGGGTTCACCTGCGCGAGTGCCTGATTTGCGGGCATGTCGGATGCTGCGACTCCTCGAAGAACAAGCACGCGACGAAGCATTTCCACGCGACCGACCACCCGATTATCCAGTCCTTCCAACCGGGAGAAGACTGGCGCTGGTGCTACGTCGACGAGGTGATGTTTTAGTAACCTCAATTTATCATCAAATTTCGCCGGGAGGTATCCATGAGCACCCATAGCTGTGTCATTGCCCCGCATTTGAAGGACTCGCTTGCCACAGCAGATGCGAGTAAATATGGCAGAATGTTTCCCGATCTGCCCAGCCCTGTGACGGATGAGGCCATTTTATTGAAATTAGGACGAGCCGGGTCAATGATGGATGCCGCCTCGAGGGTCGGTGGGAATGAGGCACCGACCGATAATCCGCGCATACCCTCCGGGTTCCCGTTCCTGGGGCAGTTTATCGCGCACGACATCACGGCGGATCGTAGTCTCCTGCTGCATCATGCTCGCCTGAACGAACTGCGCAATTTTAGAACGCCGTGCCTCGATCTTGAATCGCTCTATGGTGGCGGACCCACGGGAAGCCCCTATCTCTATGACCTTGATGACGCTGATAAGCTACTTATTGGCGTGAATGACCAGGGAGAGCTGGCTGATCTCCCTAGAAATCGGCAGGGACGCGCGCTGCTTGGCGACGCGCGAAACGATGTTCACCTCATGATTTCGCAGTTACACCTGGCCTTCCTGAAATTTCACAATGCGATCGTCGACTACCTGAGGGCAGAGGGCGTGCCAGGCGCACAAGTTTTTGGCGAGGCACAGCGCCTGGTACGCTGGCATTACCAGTGGATTGTCGTCAACGAGTTCCTTCCGCTCTCTGTAGGTGAGGAGCTTATGAGCGATCTGCTGGCCAATGGTTTGAAGTTTTATGCCTTTGGTGAACAGCCCTACATTCCGGTGGAGTTCGCCGATGCAGCGTATCGCTTTGGACACAGCCAGGTCAGGTCAATCTATACGCTCAATAGCGGCGGTGCAAAAGGGCAGGTCTTCCCAGATTGTGCCGGCACCTGCCCTGTGCCACATGACCGGATTATAGACTGGGCATATTTTTTCAGCGTAGATCAACGGAGACCGCCACAGGCGAGCAAGCGGATCGATACCATTCTTGCTCA
>CATPCK010000527.1 GCA_955652655.1 uncultured Ktedonobacteraceae bacterium
ACCACAAAAAGGCCGTATGGCCATATAGTTGTGAAATAAATTGAGCCAGATATAGCTTGTTAGCAACAAATGGGAAGGTATACTCATTCTTGGGCTAGTACCAGACAGCGGTTACATATTTTCGAGACTGTTCCAGAAATGATTGCTTCAGTATGAGCAGTTGCCAAAGAATTATGTACTAAGGAGGTATTTATGGTAAAAGCAGAACGACGAGCAGAAGCAGTGTGGGAAGGTGATTTGATCCATGGCCATGGCCAGATCGTCAGCGTGGGCAGCGGCGCAGTGGGGGAACTGCCACTTACATGGGCCTCGCGCGTTGAGCGTTCGGATGGTAGGACGAGCCCGGAGGAGCTATTAGCGGCGGCACACGCCGGGTGCTACGCGATGGCATTCTCGCACACGCTGGCACAGGCAGGCACACCCGCTGAAAGGTTAGCCGTTAACGCTATTAGCACGTTCGAACAGGTTGGAGAAGGCTTCAAGGTGACGACCATGGTGCTGGATGTGCGCGGCAAAGTGCCCGGGCTGGACCAGGCGACCTTTGAAAAGGTGGCCCAGCAAGCGGAACAGGGCTGCCCAATTTCCAATGCCTTGCGCAACAACGTCCAGATTCACGTTAAAGCTTCCCTGGAAAGCTAGTGACCGGGAGAGGGGTAAAAGAATATGCCCCTCATCCGGGAGCAAGATCAACACGCTCTTGAGAGCCTCCTTAAGAGCTCCCAGAAAGATGTTACGCTGTAACGTCATCCTGTAGTGCGTCCTTTGAGTACGTTTCCAGTGTATTGCAAAGGAAAGCATACTGTTAATGTCTTCACCTCTTGTAGGCATCATCGCCAACCCGGCATCAGGGCGCGATATTCGTCGATTGGTTGCTCATGGCACCGTTTTCGACAATAACGAAAAGGCGGCGATTGTACGGCGCGTGCTGCTGGGCCTGGAGGCTGTAGGTATACAGCGAGTGGCATATATGCCGGAACACGATTTCGGCATTTTGCCTCGCGCCCTCAACGAGTTGCATGGACGCTCCCTACTACAGCAGACTGCTGGCCCCCTGGAGATGCCTGTGCTGGGCACCAGCGCGGATTCCACGCGTGCTGCTCAACTGCTAGCCGAGATGGGTGCAGGCTGCATCATCACGCTTGGTGGAGATGGCACCAACCGGGCAGTGGCCAAGGGATGCGGAGCTATTCCTCTTATACCCATCTCCACAGGGACCAACAATGTCTTTCCCACCGTCATAGAGGGTACCATCGCGGGAATGGCTGCCGGACTGGTAGCCAGCGGGCGTGTGGGTGACGGTACAACGCGACGTGCCCCTCGCTTAGCGGTTCTCATGAATGGAGAAGAGAAAGAGAGTGCGCTGGTCGACGTGGTTGCTTCTTCAGTGCCTTTTGTGGGTTCGCGAGCTATCGGGGATCTTTCAACGGTGCGTGAAGTGGTCCTGTCACGAGTGGCACCGGCCACAATTGGCCTCTCCGCGCTTGGCGGAGCGTTGTTGGATCACGCAACAGGCGGTGCTGAGCAGGCGGGTATGCACATTGTGTTAGGGGATGGTGGTTCACAGGTGCTGGTTGCGCTGGCACCGGGCTTGATCGAATGGGTAGCGGTCACAGAGTACCAGCGATTGGCCATGAAAGATGTCGTACGCTTCCAGCCTGGCACTGGAACGGTGGCGCTGGATGGCGAACGCGAGATCGAAATCGCAGTGACATCATTGGTGAAAGTCCGGCTCTGCGCAGATGGTCCTTTTGTCGTAGATGTTCCTGCAGCCCTGAAAGGGGCGGCACTAGCTGGTCACTTGCATCGTTAGCAGGCCATGGCGGGGGCAAGCCCCGCCACTACATTTCAGTTGTCGAAATGGGATGGATAGAGTACTAGATATGGCTAATCTACAGTTAGGAGGTTTACTGCTATGGTAACCAAACAGGGTAGTGGTGTGAGTGGGCAAACATTAGATAAGTCCCAACTGCTTCGTCTGTACGAGCAGATGACGACGATCCGCGAATTTGAGGAGCGCGCCGGCAAAGAATTCGCTGCGGGGAAAATCCCCGGTTTCGTGCACCTGTATGCCGGTGAAGAAGCTGTCGCTGTGGGTGTCTGCACGCACCTGACCGATGATGACTACATTACCAGCCATCACCGTGGGCATGGTCACTGTATCGCTAAAGGCGTGAGCCTGCGCGAGATGGTGGCTGAACTGCTGGGTCGTGAAGCAGGGGCCTGCCGTGGCAAGGGCGGCTCGATGCATATCGCCGACGTCAACAAAGGGATGCTCGGGGCCAATGGCATTGTGGGTGGCGGCTTCCCGCTGGCGACGGGAGCAGGACTCACGGCGAAGCACAATGGCAGAGGCCAGGTGGCCGTCTGTTTCTTTGGGGATGGCGCTGCCAATCAGGGCACCTTCCACGAAGGACTCAATCTTTCGGGCATCTGGAAACTGCCGGTGGTCTTCGTGGCCGAGAACAATGGCTATGCCGAAACGACACCTGTAGCTTATCACATGAGCTGTCGCGATATTGCCGACCGCGCCGCCGGCTATGGTATGCCGGGTGTGACCGTCGATGGGCTGAATGTCTTCGCGGTCTACGAAGCGGCCGGCGAGGCCATTGCACGCGCACGGCGGGGTGAAGGCCCGAGCCTGATCGAGTGCAAGACCTATCGCTACCACGGGCACTTCGAGGGCGATACCATCCTGTACCGGACCAAAGAAGAGGAAGAATCCTATCATGCCCGCGATCCGATTACGGCCCTGCACCGCTCCATCATTGATCGAGGCATCGCTCAAGATGCGGAATTGGATGAGATCGACAAACGCGTCCAGAATTCGATTGACCTTTCCTGGGAATTTGCCGAAGCCCAACCGTACCCATCGCCAGAAGAGGCACTGACCGATGTCTATGTGAAGTACCCGTAAAGGAGGAGACCATGGCTGTTGCAATTCGTCAATTGACTTATGCGCAAGCAATCAATGAAGCAATCCGTCTAGAAATGCGCCGTGATTCACGCGTTATTTTAATGGGTGAGGATGTAGCAGGCGGAGCAAACATAGATCACCTGCAGGACGACGAAGCCTGGGGCGGTGTACTGGGCGTCACGAAGGGCCTGGTGCAGGAGTTTGGACGCGATCGTATCCTCGATACGCCCATTACTGAAGCAGGTTTCATTGGTGCGGCGGTTGGCGCCGCTTCTACCGGCATGCGTCCAATAGCCGAGTTGATGTTTGTCGATTTCTTCGGCGTCTGCTGGGATCAAATCTATAACCAGGGTGCCAAGCTGCGCTACATGTTTGGTGGCAAGGCAAACTGCCCGCTCGTGATCCGCACGATGATCGGTGCAGGCATGGGCGCGGCGGGTCAACACTCAGGGTGTCATTATTCAGTGTTCACGCACATGCCTGGCATCAAGACGGTGATCCCCTCCACTCCGGCAGATGCAAAGGGACTGCTGGTGGCAGCGATCCGTGATGATGATCTCGTGGTGGTTTTCGAGAACAAGATGCTCTACGCAATGTCAGGCGAAGTTCCTGAAGATGAGTACGTCATCCCATTGGGCAAAGCCGATATCAAGCGCGAGGGCACCGATGTCACGATTGTGGCAATCTCGCGTATGGTGCACCAGGCACTGGCCGCGGCAGATGCGCTGCAAGCAGACGGTATTTCGGTAGAGGTTATCGATCCGCGCACGCTTTCCCCATTGGACGAGGAAACTATTCTTAACTCGGTCGCCAAGACGCACCGTCTCGTGATCGTTGACGAGGACAACCCGCGCTGCAGCGCGGCCACAGATATTGCCGCGCTCGCTGCAGACAAAG
>CATPCK010000528.1 GCA_955652655.1 uncultured Ktedonobacteraceae bacterium
AATAAAGGTCACGAGCGCGAGCTGCCAGTTGATGATCAGTAGTGCGATTGTCACACCGATGAGCGTCAATACATCACCGAGAATGGAGATGGCTCCGGAAGTGAACATCTCGTTTAGCGAATCGACATCATTGGTCAGGCGGGTCATCAATCTCCCTACCGGATTGTGGTCGAAATACGAGAGCGAGAGACGTTGAAAGTGCTCAAACATCTGGGAACGCATATCGAACATCATACGCTGTCCAATGATACTCAGAAATAAGATGTGCAAATAACGCAGCGTGAAGCCCAGTAACAAGACGAAAAGATAAACACTCGCAACCGCCAGTAAACCAAGGCTGCGCTGACTTCCGTTCAGACCCTGTACTTTGGGTACAATGAAGTGGTCAATACCATAATACGTCAAGGCGGGTCCAACAAGATCGATCAGTGAAACGAGTATAAGTAACACCATCGCCAGCGAGGCTAACCATGTATAAGGACGCACGTAGGTTAACAGGCGCCGCATGATACGCGCGTCGTATGCTTTACCGGTTATTTCATCTTCCTGGAAAAAGGTCGCCATTTTCTGTATCCTCTAGCTCTTCACCGAGCAATTGCCTGCGATACATTTCAGCATAAAGGCCGCCAAGCTGCAGCAGTGCTCTATGTGTCCCTTCTTCAACGATTCTGCCCTCGTCGAGCACAACGATGTGGTCAAGATTTTTTACAGTCGAACAGCGATGGGAAATGATGATAGTTGTGCGCCCCTGCATCACTCTCTGTAAATGTTTGAGAATATCTGCCTCTGTATGTGTATCGACGCTTGACATGGCATCATCGAGAACAAGAATAGCCGGTTCTTTTGCGATCGCACGCGCAAGCGACGTACGTTGTTTCTGTCCACCAGAGAGGGTGACTCCACGCTCACCAATCATCGTCGTCACCCCTTCTGGAAAATCTTCAACATCTTTTGTAAGTTGTGCGCTCTGCATAATCTCCTGCAGACGTTCCGTGCTGAGCGCCTCCACTCCATAGCTGATATTCTCGGCCAGGGGTACCGAGAACAAGAACGTCTCTTGCGGGACATAGCCGATCTGGCGTCGCAAAAGAGCTAACGCTATCTTTCGCACATCGACATTGTCAATGAGCACCTGTCCCTCGCTGGCATCGAACATACGTGGCAGCAGATTGACCAGGGAGGACTTACCGGAGCCGGTTGGACCGACAATCGCCAGTGATGAACCTGCCTCCACCTTGATGTTGATATCATGCAGCACTTCACGGTCGCCATACGCGAAAGATACGTGACGGAACTCTACTTTCCCTTCTAGATGCTCCAGTAATGATTCAGTATTGTTCTCGAGAGAGGACTCCGGCCCTACAATCGTTGGCTGGTGATTCATAACCTCGTTAATACGCTTCATTGACGCAGATCCCTGTTGAAAGAGGTTAACGACCCAGCCGAAAGCTATCATGGGCCAGGTAAGCTGCGCTAAATAACCCGTAAATTGCACCAGTTGCCCCAGCGTTATGCGCCCTTCGATAACATCTAGCCCGCCACGCCAGAGCAGGATGATAGCTGCAAGTCCGGCCAAAAAGAACATCGCTGGCCATAATAGCGCATACAATCTGGCGTAGGCGATGCTACGATGGACATATTCCTGGTTAGCAGCGCGGAAGGCTCGTAATTCGTAATCTTCCTGAGTATAAGCTTTAACGGTGCGGATACCAGAGAAATTTTCCTGAGCCTGGGCTGATACTTCCCCGAATTGATCCTGGACAGACTTGTAGCTTTGTTCTATTTTCCGTGCAACCACAAAAAAGACGATAGAGATCAGGGGCAGTACTGACGTTGAGTAAAGCGTGAGCCGCGCATCGATAGTGAGCATGATGATTATTGTAGCTAAAAAGGCCACTGTCGTATTCACGAGATTACTAATGCCAGGGCCAAGCAAGCCACGTACAGCTGTGAGATCATTGATTGCTCGCGCAACAAGGTCCCCTATTTTGTTGTGCTGGAAGTAGTCAAGCTCAAGTTTCTCAAAATGTCTGAAAAGGTCGGCACGCAGTTCATACTCAATGCGACGTGACACCTTTGCCTGAATGAAACGGCCGTAATAGCTGAGAATAGCCTGCACTAAACCCACCAGAACGATCAACAGGCCAAAGCGCAACAGCAGTCCCGCATCAGTCCCATGTTGAAGGCTATCGACGGCCAGGCGGATCAGGTAGGGCAGAATGAGCGCAACGGCATTGGCTGCTATGAGAAATAAAAAGCCGCCAGTCATGGCGACTCTATACCTGAATAGGTACGAGCGTAACGCTATTAATGCAGACATGATACTATTCTACCAAAAATGCGGCGTGAGTGCCCCAGCGCCGGGGCCGTTGACTTTGCAATAAGAGAATAAATCAATGATAACTTCGTCAAAGATGCATGTTACGCATCAAACCAATGATGTATAGTAGCGAGTTCACATCATCACTAGCACAAAGATGACGTGAATATTAAGAAAGGGGTGTGAACAGAGGTATGCTCACGTTTACAGACTGTAGCATAACGTATTGGCAGAAAAAGGTAAAATACTCCCTACAAACATTCAAAGAGGCACTCGAAGACCTTTTCTATGAGATTAATCCAAAACTTCCTCGAAGTCGCCTACAAGTTTTTGTATTTCCCGCAGGCGCTGTTCGGCCAATTCCACATTCTCCAGAGCCTGGGCTAGAATGCGGGCCTCGATCGACGTATACGACTCCTCGATTTCCGGATCGATAGAGCCGCCGAGTAGCTCAAGTGCGCGATTGAGATTGTTTTCCATCATTACAGTTGCCATTGTTGTTACCTCTTCGTTGACAAAGGATTACAGTGTGATTTCGACGGGACGATCTATGTGAATGGTAAACTACTTAAAACGAGCACGCACTCTAAACCAAACTACTTTCAATACTCAATACGTTATCCCATGGCGATTGGTTACATCAGTTAACTATAATATTTTCTTCTTCTATGTGCCCTAAGCGTACATCTTAGCTTATATTACACTAGACGAAAGAAAATACCAAATCGCATATACCAACAGTCCTATTGGTATAATGACGAAAGGATTCCTTTGATACGTATATGATAGGGCAATATATCGAGCGTTTTTAATACCTCCTGTACATTGCCCTCCTGTTCGTTCCTCAGCTACGCTCTACGCTATTTTACTGTAACTGTCAGATTCATATTCACATGGATCGTACAGTAGAGGTGGAACGTCCCGGCTGTGGTAAATGGCCCGATGTTATGGGAATCACTGCCGGCGAAGTTGACGTTTACAGTTGGAGCTCCCGGCTCTTTACTAGGTTTGGGCGTTCCATTTGCGTCATACATTCCATTCTGAATTATGTGGGGAACCGCTACATCATCGACAAGGCTAAGTTTAGAACCTTTAGGAATCGTAGTAGTGGATACCAGGAAATTTGATGAGCCCATGTGAACAGTCGTGCCACCACCACCACCACCAGTTTTCGGAGTATTCCCCCCATTTCCCGACGCTGTAGGGGCAGTGCCTGGACGCGTGCAGGCAGCAAACAAAATACTACCAATTGCTAAAACAACAAGCGTCAGCGTTAAAAATCCAAGTCGTTTAGAACTCATTACGTTACTTCCTCTCATAATATCTCTCCGCTATTCATCTCCTTTATACTTGTTTCCCTTTGAAAGGAGGATAGCGGGTAGCCTATAGCTTCTCTTCATCCTCATGAGCTACGCTGATGGTAATCCAAAATGGTGGAATACGAGTAACATACAGCGTGTTTGCTCCTGGATGAATGCAATGCCATACTGTATTCTATTTTATATCATAGTGCGAGGTGCGTGTCAGGGAAATAGGGAAACTACCTGAGATTTTGTCGGATGATACCTGATAGTCCATTTTGCCATCTACACAACTAAACAATAAATAATCTCATCTACAATATAGAATTAGATACATTAATTAATGATAAGAATGCATATGGAAGCGCTTTATTTATTGACTTGGGCGAACCGCTATGTTATGCTAAATAAGGTTCCTATAGCGAAAGAACAACACAACAAAGTCCAGGTGCAAGCTCTTAGCTATGGTAGCGGAAGAGATGACAAGGAAGGGCTTTAGCCCGCCGCAAGCCGCTGTGGTTTCAACCCGGGCGGTTCGGCGTCCGTGGCTTTAGCCCTTGACACGTGTCGAAAATGCTGTATATTATCTGTATGGAAACGACAAAAAAGAGCGAACATAAGTACCAGAGAGATGAACATCGAGTCCATCTCATTGTCTATCATCTCATCTGGTGTCCCAAGCGCCGCAAGCCTATTCTTGGAGGAAAACTCAAGGATCGTTGCCAGGAACTCATAGAAACAAAGTGCAAAGAGAAAGGATGGATTATTCTCACACTCGCTATCCAACCAGACCATATCCATCTATTCGTACGCGTCTGGCCTTCTGATAGTGCATCAGAAGTGGTGAAAGAGCTAAAGGGATATACATCCTTTTTCCTTCGCAAGGAATTTCAGTCTGTTCTCTCAAAGCTTCCATCGCTGTGGACGCGTTCTTATTGTTCATCAACAGCGGGCGCAGTAAGTGCACAAACTATCCAGGAATATATCGACGCTCAGAAGGGCATCTAGACATGGCAAAAGCAACCACGACGATCAAACAGGTTCTGAACTATGGACCTGAACATGCCGCGTGGTTTGCTGCCAATCAAACTCTTTTCAATCAGGTATGCGCTTTCTACTTCGATGTGATCCAAGCGCATGTGAAGATTTTAGACCTCTCGAACAAGGAAGCGCTTACCGCTCTGGAGAAGCTTACCCACATCACGCAGAGGAATCCTGCTCCGGTCATGCCTCTCGATGAGGTAGCAGAGGATATTCCGGCCATGTTCCGGCGTGCTGCTATTCATGCAGCACTCGGATCAGCTCGTTCATTTTTCTCCCATCTCGCCCGTTGGCAAAAGGCTAAAGAGAAAGCAGAGGCCAAGGGCAAGAAGTTTCATGAGCGTCCGCCTGTTCCCCCACGTACCTGGAACAAATCCGCATCATTGTATGCTGGCATGTGGAAGGAACGATCCGATAGCAGCATAGTGCTCAAAGTCTGGACAGGAACATGTTGGAGTTGGATGAAAGTTCGCATTACCGGGCGGGAACTGCCTATCGATGCTGAATTAGGGAGTCCTCAGTTAATCCGAAAAGGGAATCAGTGGTACCTGCACACTCCCATTGAAAGGCAGTTCAAGAGTTCTGGCAAAATTGAGAAGCAAGTCACCACAAACAAGCAGACCAAAATCTGTTCAGTAGATTTGAATATAAACGAGAATATCGCTGTGTGTACGATCCGAACAGTTGAAGGTTCGATCCTTGCCACCACGTTCATTCATGGTGGACAACGGGTAAATGGCTTTAGGAAGAAACTGTTAGGCCGTATCGCACGCAACCGTCACAAGACCGGTATTATTGCAGAGAACGAGCAAGACAATGTGCATCTCTGGAACACCATCAGGCATGTGGATGAGCAGGTAGCGCATCTGGTGAGTAACCGCATTGTCCAATTTGCCAAGCAGCATGAGGCAACCGTACTCGTTTTTGAGCATCTCGGCAACCTCAAACCTACCAAGGGGAAGTACAGCAAACGAGGCAATGAGAAGCGGGCGTTCTGGATGAAAGGGCGCATTTTCAGGTATGCCAAGTATAAAGCTTATCATGCTGGCATTCTCACGAGTCGGGTCAATCCCAGAAATACCAGTCGAGAATGTGCCCGTTGCCACAGCCTTGTTGCCAGATATACAGAAGGACAACCAGCAGAAGGATATACATACGGCGCTCCTTTGGTTGCTTGTCATCAGTGTGGCATGCGCGGGAATGCAGACAGGAATGCGAGTCTTGTGATCGGTCAACGCTTGACTCAGAGGTATCAGAAGCAGGAAAAGCCTCCAACTCCTTTGCTTGCAAAGAGGGAGCCGAAAGGTTCAGGTGTTGGTATCCCCCAGGACGCCAAAAACAGAAACAGACCATCTCTCCGATCTGCAAGGCATGGGGACAGCAACGAGCATGGCACCGCTCAGGCAACAGGCATGAGGATGGTTGAGCCTGTTTCAGATATTGCTCACCAACTACGGCTTCCACTTGAGTAGGAATTACGTTCCATTTCTCAGGAAGCCGACTACGTAGCAGTGTCAGAAGCTGCTGGACTTTAGTCCCTGCGGAGTGTCACCTGGTATATGATTGGTAGGTAGTTACTGAAGATACAACTCCGGAAAGGAGGAAATTGTATGGCAGATACACAAGGTTTGGCAGAACATAGCGCAGCCGTAGATGTAAATGCTCCTATCCATCAGGTATACGGGCTTTTTACACACTTCAATGACTTCCCGAAATTCATGAGTTTCATGAAGGAAGTCACCTATTATGATGACCAGCGCAGTCACTGGGTAGCTGAGGTTGTTGGGCGTCACGAATGGGATGCCGTCAACGAAGATTGGGTTGAAGATCGTCAAGTTGGTTGGCGTTCGACCAATGGCATGGAAAATACTGGCCGCGTGACATTCGAGTCATCGGGACCAAATCAGACTCGTGTTACTGTGTTAATTCGCTACAATCCACCTGCTGGTGTACTTGGCGATGCAGGTGAGAAATTGGGTGCTGGCAGTCGCTTTGAAAAAGCACTGCAGCAAGACCTGGACAATTTTGCTCGTATGGTCGACCAGGCTCCTCCTGGCGCGCTTGACCCCACCTCTTCTAACTACCTGTTCCATAGTGGAAGTGCCGCGGCAAAGGGTACAACAACCAGCCGCCAGGATGAAGCGATGGGTGATCGTATGCCCACAGTGGACGAAACGACAGGGACGGACCGTCCTATCCTGGACCAGGATATTATTAGCGGCCAATATGACAGGTCTACCACACAGGGCAGCGTGAGCGATCGCGACACGTACTAAGCTTGCAGTACAAACTGAGTTGGCCTAAGGCACAGTGGACAACCACCGTGCCTTTTGTTTGTTTGAAACTAGCGCTGCTTAATTTTTGTATGCCGCTTGTTTGTTTGAAACTAGCGCTGCTTAATTTTGTGTGCCGCGGGTTGGCAGCCGCAAGCTGCCAACCCGCGGCACACAAAACATTGCGAGGAGCGCAGCGACGAGGAATCAGAAAAACGCGTGCATTGGGTTAACTACTATGACCAAAAAGGGTTGATCGTCTCTTGAAGCGTTTACTCAGCAAAACACGTGTTCTACTGTATGTGAGGAAGAGTTGATTAACCACTAGATATTGGATGAGCTTTGTATGAATGAACTTGAACAGGCTGAAAATAAACTTGAGCAAGCTGAACTGGAGAAACTGGAATCTCAACCCGGTTTAGACGAAGACACAATCGAACAAGTTAACCCGATTGAGCGGAGCATAGAGGATATTGCGAACCTTCATATTCACATGGAAAGTAAGGTCGATCGTCATCAGCGATCCATAGAATCGGTCACGGCTTTCCTTGGGCGTCCCAGATTTCTCTATATCATTCTGTTTTTTGTTGCCCTTTGGATACTTGTCAATATTTCGCTCAAGCTTTCGAGCGTTCACCCCGTAGATCCTCCTCCATTCATCTGGCTGGAGTTAATCATCAGCGTAAGCGCATTATTGATGACCACTGTTGTCCTTATCTCTCAGCGGAGGCAAAACAAAGCAACTGAGTTGCGTAGACACTTAGATTTACAAATCAATGTATTGGTTGAGCAAAAAGTGACCAAGTTGATTGAGCTGGTTGAAGAATTGCGCCGGGATCTACCCCAGGTCGAGAATCGGCACGACCCGGAAGTTGAAGCTCTCAAGCAGAACGTGAACCCACACGAAGTAGTTTCTAGTCTCAATCAGTTGATAAAGGAGGCCGCCCAGGAAGAGGCTGCGCTGGAAGAGGAGTAAACAAAAATCCCTCCCTTCCTGCGGCGATGTCGCCTTGACTTTTTTGATACATCATGGTATAATTAGAAGTGTTCCAAACAATAAGGAACATACCAGGGAAGCGAAGAGACCCTGGCACAGGGCGACTACCCTGCATTGGTAAGATCCGAAAGGAGACACTATGAAACCAATGAAGAAACCAGTACGCCTTCTAGGGATGGTATTTCAGATTGACAAGTAGGGCCCGTACAGGCGGGCTTCCGAGCCTCTGAGCGTCTGACCATTTCCTGAACTTACCGAGCCTAACTCATGATTGCATAGAGTAGTCGGTCTTTACGACGGCTTACGTCGCAGGTTGGCGGAGGTACGCAGAGGGTTTTTGCTAAGGGCATACCAATAACTATCTTGCCCATGTTTTGCAATAAATCTCGGTTGACGTGACACGGGAGTTGTGCAGAAAAGAAACACACAAGGACTGGATATCAAGAGTATCTAGTCCTTGCTGGTATTACAGAACCTTTTTGCTACTTTTTGTTATTCACCAAGTGACAAAATTGCCATAAATGCCTCTTGAGGAATTTCCACGTTACCAACCATCTTCATACGCTTCTTCCCCTCTTTTTGCTTCTCCAACAGTTTGCGCTTGCGCGAAATGTCCCCACCGTAACATTTGGCCAGTACATCTTTGCGCATCGCTTTCACCGTTTCACGGGCGATGATGCGTGAGCCAATGGCGGCCTGGATAGGTACTTCGAATAATTGACGTGGGATGAGACTTCGTAACTTTTCAACCAGCATTCGTCCCTGAGCAGGGGCCTTGTCATGGTGGAGAATCAGCGATAGGGCATCCACGGGATAACCATTGACGAGTATATCCAACTTCACCAGGTCTGCTGCCAGGTAATCGCTGAAGCTGTAATCAAGTGAAGCGTATCCCTGCGTGCGCGACTTCAACTGGTCGTAAAAATCGACAATCAGCTCTTGCAGCGGCATTTTATAGGTCAATAAGACTCGCTCTGCCTCGATATACTTCATCTCCTTGAAAGTACCGCGTCGCGTTGTTACCAGGTCCATAATCGAGCCAATATAACGCGTGGGCGTGAAAATGGAGATATCCATCCACGGTTCTTCAATCTTCTCTATGTCTCCAGAGGCAGGAAAATCCGACGGGTTGTCCACTGTGACCATCGGGCCGTTTGTCGGAGTGACATGGTACTCTACACTGGGCGCAGTAGCGAGTATATCCAGTCCATACTCTCGCTCAAGTCTCTCCTGGATAATTTCCATGTGCAGCAGGCCTAAAAAGCCGCAGCGAAAACCAAATCCTAACGCGTTTGAGGTCTCCGGCTCATAGAAGAGCGAGGCATCATTTAACTTGAGACGATCCAGCGCATCGCGTAACAGCGGATAATCGCTTCCCTCAACTGGATAGATGCCGGCGAAGACCATCGGCTTGGCCGGTTTGTAACCAGGCAACGCCTCGATATAGCCGAGCGCGTTGGGCGTTGTCACTGTGTCACCTACGCGGCAATCTTTCACATTCTTGAAACCCGTCGCGATATATCCAACCTCTCCCGTCGTCAATAGGCCAGAGGAGATCAGACGAGGTTGGAAGTACCCCGCTTCTAAAATATCAGTTGTGCTGCCAGTCGCCATCATTGCCAGGCGTTGACCTTCGCGTAGCTGCCCATCGAAGACGCGCACATAGGCAATGACACCCTTGTACGAATCATAATGCGAGTCGAAAACTAGCGCGCGCAGTGGCGCATCAGGATTGCCCTTAGGAGGCGGAACCTGTTTAATAATGGCTTCGAGAATCTCTTGTGTCCCGATCCCTTCTTTGGCCGAGGCGAGAATGCACTCGTCCCCGGGTATGCCAATCACCTCCTCGACTTCTTGCTTGACTCGTTCAGGGTCGGCGCTGGGCAGGTCGATCTTATTGATGACCGGGATAATGCTCAGATCGGCTTCCAGCGCCAGGTACAGGTTTGCCAGTGTCTGTGCCTCAATGCCCTGTGTGGAATCGATAACCAGTAATGTACCTTCACAGGCTGTGAGACTGCGCGAGACTTCATACGTGAAGTCGACATGACCCGGTGTATCGATCAGGTTCAATTCATACTCTTCGCCATCAAGAGCCGTGTAGCGCATGCGCACTGCCTGCGCTTTAATGGTGATGCCCTTTTCACGCTCTAAATCCATCTGATCAAGTGTCTGCTCCATCAATTCTCGCTTGGAGACCGTTCCTGTAAGTTCAAGCAAACGATCAGCCAGGGTCGACTTACCATGATCAATGTGGGCTATAATACAGAAGTTTCGAATATGTGCTTGGTCGGTCATTCTTCAATAATTCCTCCACACAACACCTCATCACCATCCTCTCCGCCATAAAAGACGGCTGCTTGTCCAGGTGTAATCGAACGCTGCGGGCGAGAAAGTGTCACGTTTACACGATTTCCCTCCTGGGGAGTCAGCAGCGCCTGCGCTTCAGGTGCCTTGTAACGGATACGCACGTTTGCTTCAAATGGCCTGGTAGGTGACTCGCCGCTGATGTAGTGCATCTTTCCGACAATAAAACTCGATCTTTCCAGAGCGGCCGCGGGTCCCACAATGAGCGCATTTTGAGCGGCATCGATCTTAAGCACATGTAACGGCTCCTGGGAAGTGAGGCCCAGGCCCTTGCGCTGTCCGATTGTATAAAAGGCGAGTCCGCGATGGCGCCCCAGTACCTTTCCATGCATATCAAAGATTGGTCCTGGCTTTGGCAGTGAAATCAAGGGTTTCGTGCTTTTAGTTGTGCCTGCTACGCCTGCGCCAACGGCTTCTCGCTTCACGACAGTATTGGCTGCATAGCGATCAATAAAACCACGATAATCGTTCTGTGCGACAAAGCATATCTCCTGGCTCTCTGCCTTCGTTGCTACCACCATTCCGCGTTCCGCCGCCATCGCACGCACCTGTGTCTTGGTGTAAGTACCGAGCGGGAAGCACGCATGTGCTAGTTGCTGCTGGTTGAGAACATGAAGGACATACGATTGATCCTTCTCAGCATCAATTCCACGTCGCATCCTCCGCTTGCCCGTAACAGGATGGTCATCCACTCGCACATAATGTCCCGTCGCCAGGTAATCGGCATCAAGTGCGAGTGCCCGGTTGAGCATCACCGTGAAGCGAATATGGCGGTTACATGTCAGACAAGGGTTGGGTGTGCGACCGGCCACGTACTCTTCATAGAACATGTCCACGACCGTATTCTTAAACTCTTGCTCGACATTGACCAGGTAAAAAGGTATATCGAGCATACGTGCGACACGTCTTGCATCATCAACTGATTCAAGGGAGCAGCATTTATTTTGGACCACTCGCTCGACATCGTCATCTTCTATCACCCCCGGTTCTGACCAAAGGCGTAGCATGATGCCGATGACCTCATGACCCTGCTCTTTCAAGAGGGCGGCGGCTACCGAGCTATCTACGCCGCCGCTCATTGCGACGACTATTCTTGACATAATTCTGCTGCTCCTGATGATCTATCTTGCCAGGTAGAAAAAAGGACTAGCCTTTGGTGTGGGCTAGTCTTTAATCTTATCCTGTTCCACGCGCTGCAAACATGCCTATTATAGCATACTTGCCGTGCGTATGAACAGTATCAAATTTCAATCATCCTCCTGACCCTCTCGACTGAATCCGTTCCTTCGTGTATAATGGCCTCAATATACCTGTAATTATCAAGAATCTTTCGGGCAAGGAGTAATAAAGGATGCCAAAGAAGACCCCGGCTGCGCGAGGTGGTGCACAACGCAATAGGCCAAAGGTACAGAAAAATATTGAATTGGTGCGGCAGGTCTCATCTACTGAGCAGGAGCCTGAAACCAGTACTTCTGCTGATTTGGCTTTCCCCAGCGTAACGGCTGTCGCGGCGCCGCCAGAGACGAGGCAGAGCGAAACCAAAAAGAGCGAAACCAAACCGGCAGAGAGTAATGTGAGTCCTACTGCCACTAGCAGTGCTCCCAAGGGGAGCGCCGCAGCGCGCCTAGCCAGTCGTCGACAGGGAACACAAAAAGCTCAGCAGCGGGCTGCTGCAACCCTGGTCACCGCTGAGCACTATGCTTATGTGCGCCGGGATCTGATATTTATCGCGATATTGGCCGCGATTATGTTTGCTGTGATTATCATCCTGCGTTTCGTACCTGGTATCGGTTTTTAATGATAAAAGGAAGAAGCACTGCTCTGTTTCGTCTCAGATCTCAGTGCTTCTTTTTATTGCTTCGGGTGGCTTGTGTAGAGGCCGGATAGCCCTCAACGCCATATATGCGAAGATCAGCTTAGTGTACGAGTGGGCTGGTACCTAACCCGGCGGGAATCCCATGTCGGTGGGCTGCGGGAATAGTGACGCCCAATACTCGCTGCATAGCCATAGTGTGGCTGCAGTCGCCCCAGTCATTAAAGAAACGGCAGGTACAGGTCCACTCGCCGTTGTCAAAAATGGTTGTGTGAATATCATTTTCGCCCCGGAACGTTGCTTCAAAGCGAGTGAATTGTATTCGCTCTGGTTCTTCCGCATAACGCTTGGCTTTTGCGATCTTACTGATCATACTTGAGTTCATGATCGGTACTCTCCTTATTAATTAGCAACCACTCCGTGTCCACATCTTCATTCATTTGCACTCTCTATACACTTATAGAGGCGTATCTTTCCTAAGTCGCGCACATGGTTTGTTTTCAACCATCCCATATCCAGTACCTGGACTGGATACTCTATTCAAAAGAAAGCGTCCTTACCTCCTCTCTTAAGATAGTGAACCGGCTTACGCCTGTTTCAATACCTGGCTAGACTCAATGGCCATCGACATTTGAAGAAGACAAATCGATGATCCCGGCATCCAGTGCGCGTATAATAAAAATCGTGTGAAATAAAAAAACACCAGGGCAAAATTCCCCTAGTGTGTGTTGTGTCACCGCGAGCCATCACCGCTTCCCGCAGCAATGTAACCTGTGATGCCAATGAGACTGAATCCATGTTTATATAAATCATCCCCACCCGGCCAGCAAGAGAAGGCCGGATGTAATGCCTATATGACCAATCGCAGGAAATATAGGCTGAACGTAACGTGCAAACTTGGAAATCTCCTTGTAATTGGATTGATTATACCATACGAAAAAGGGATTGTCCATCCCAAAAAAGTAACATAATTATCTCACCGCCCATATCTTTGCGCACTTAGGCGAGTGATCCGTTGTTCGTTTTTGCATGTTTGGCCTGCAGGGCAATTGTAACATAGATCACTGTCGCAATATTACCCTGTTCACTGTAATTTGCACATGTAACCTCTATACTACGGGTAATTAATCCTGTTATACTACTGATGCCCGGACGTGGAAGAGTTTCTCTCGCTGAAGTTCTTACCAATTAATCTTACTGGAGGAGCGTGTGAATCACAATCATAAAATTACTCTCTGGTTTCCTCTTCAGTTGGCGCTCGGCCTCGCCATTATCGGTCTACTGGTCAGCGCATGTTCGCTGCCAGGAGTTCAATCTACTACCAGTACGAACACCACTAGCCTGACACCAACTTCAACGCCAAAGCAATCTACGCATACTGTGGCAAGTCAGCCCTCTGGAACGGGAAAACTTCCCTCAGGTACACCCTTACCACAGGATGAGGTTAAACCGCTGACCTTCAACCTGGTCTATAATGATGCGGCTATGGAGCAAGATGTTGCCCGGATCTACACACCTGGCTCCTCCACATTCCATCAATACCTCACTCCTGACCAGATTGTGCAGCGCTATGCACTTTCGGATACGCAACAGCAACAGGTAGCGAACTGGCTCACACAGAATGGCTATACTATTGACTCAACCGATGCGCTGCGCACGGCTATCAAAGTTCATGCAAGTGTCGCTACCATCGAACGTTCCTTGCATATCAAACTCAATTCGTATACCATCGACAACTACCAGTTCTTTTTGCAGCAGGGTGAACCAAAACTCTCAGGACCTGTCTCCTCGCTCGTGTCTTCAGTCATCGGACTGGATAATTTTGCATTCCCGCAATTCCAACCGCCATTTGGCTTTGCGCTGCATACCGCCACTATACTCTCTAACAATTGCAGCAAGTATGGAGCGAAACAAACTTTGACGCGCAATAAACTGGCGACTGCATATCAGGTCGCTCAGCTCTATCGGCAAGGATACCAGGGAGAGGGCATGACGATTGGTGTAGCTGAATTCGGCGATAGCTACAATCCCCAGGACCTGGCAAACTATGCCGCCTGTGTTGGTATCGCTCCTCCGCCTGTCCAGAATATCGATGTTGATGGTCACCTCGCTGCCGGTACGGGACAGGGAGAGGCGATCATGGATCTCGAACTCATTGCTGGCCTTGCCCCTAAAGCGCAAATTCTCGATTACCAGACCGATGGCAAGAGTAACTCCTTTGCACAATCGATGGTCGATGTCTTCAACCGCGTCGCCCTGGACCACAAGGTGCAGGTGTTAAGTGTCAGCTATGGTACCTATGAAAGTGCTTTCAGTTCAAGCGAACAGGCCGCTATCAACAAAAGTCTACGTACCCTCGCTGCCGAGGGCATCTCGGTCTTTATCAGCAGCGGCGATTGTGGGGCTTTCACGCAGCGCCTTCCACATATTGCCGCGGTAGCATTTCCTGCCAGCGCGGTTTATGCCGTCGCGGTCGGAGGAACACATTTGCAGGTAAATGACAGCAATGTGCGTACCGCTGAGGCAGTGTGGAGCGCTGGTGATAACCTACCCCTCTGCAGCAATAATTGGGGTAGCGGTGGTGGCGTGAGCGAAAATACTGATTTTAAGCGTCCGGCGTGGCAGGTTGGTACGGGAACGACCACGCGTTATGATGGTGTATTGTCCCATGTCTTCATCAGACCCCTGGATTTTGTCGATACTGTTGAAGCCCCCAATGGCCTGCGCCAGGTGCCCGATGTGGCCGCTGCCGCCTATCCTAATATCGCAATATACTATAAAGGCGCCTGGGTTTCCTCGGGGGGAACCAGCGCCGCGGCCCCCATCTGGGCTGCTGGAACGCTGCTCGTCGACCAGGCATTACAACAAAAAGGTAAACCAGCTCTGGGGGGTGTGCCAGAGTTCTATTCACTGGCGAACCATCCCGGTAACTTCCATCCCTATAACGATATCACCGTTGGCGACAACCTCTTCTATTCAGCGACAAAGGGGTGGGATTATAC
>CATPCK010000529.1 GCA_955652655.1 uncultured Ktedonobacteraceae bacterium
GCGCACGCGCGGCGCTCGCGTCGATTGACGCTATCCGGCCCCTGGCGATCGTACTCTGCACCGGAAACGCGTAGGTCACCCCTTCGACCGGGTGCTCGTAGGCGTATGTTGCTGCGCCGGTGACCTTCTTTGGACCATCGATGCGGTCCAGTGGTGCGCCGATAGTCCGTATTGTGAGGTTCATGAATGGTCCTCCTCTCCTGTGAGGTCGAGCAGCGTGCGTACGAGGATGTTGCGTGCAAGCGGGACCTTGAACGCGTTGCCGGGCAGTGGCTGCGCATCGGCGATTTCGGCCTCGGCGGCCCGGCGGAACGCCTCTTCGGTCGCTGGCGCGCCACGCAGCGCGGCTTCTGCCTTCGTCGCCCGCCACGGTGCATGCGCGACGCCACCCAGGGCGATGCGCACGTCGCGTACGACGCCATCGGCGACATCGATTGCCACGGCAACCGAGACGAGCGCAAACGCGTACGACGCTCGGTCACGAACTTTGCGATAGTG
Source organism: uncultured Ktedonobacteraceae bacterium (assembly GCA_955652655.1). Lineage (GTDB taxonomy): Bacteria > Chloroflexota > Ktedonobacteria > Ktedonobacterales > Ktedonobacteraceae > UBA11361. Next base: position 499 of record CATPCK010000529.1, read on the forward strand.
CGAGCGCGTTGCGAACGGAAGCTTCGGCAGGTCGACGGCCGTGATCAACTCGCCATGCTCGAGCACAGAGTCGCGTTGCGGTTCATCACCGGGCAGGCGGTAGAAGCTGGTCAGTGGAATGGTCCGCTCGCCGTTCGGTCCCAGGACGCGCACGGCGGCATCCAGGGCGACCAGCGCAACGGCCATGTCCGATGGATGTGTCGCAATGCACACTTCAGATGCTCCGAGGATGGCCAGGGTGCGGTGATAGCCCTCGCGCGCGGGACAGCCACTGCCCGGCACGCGCTTATTGCACGGCTTGGAGACATCCTGGAAGTAGACGCAGCGCGTGCGCTGCAGCAGGTTCCCGCCGGTCGTAGCAAGGTTACGCAGTTGGCCCGAGGCACCCGCGAGCAACGCCTGCGTGAGCATGGGATAGCGTGTGCGAATCGTGCGATCAGCAGCGAGTTCGCTGTTGCGCACCGTGGCACCAATACGCACGCCTCCATCAGGAAGCAGCTCGATGCGATCGTAGGGAAGACGTGCGACGTCAACGAGCAGATCCGGCTGCGCGATCCCCAACTTCATATGGTCGACGAGATTGGTCCCGCCGCCCAGGAAGGCGGCGTTCGGGTTCTCGGCGAGCAGTGCGACGGCGCTGGCCGCGTCGCTCGCGCGTTCGTAGCGGAAAGGATTCATTGCGCTACCTCCTTATTCCGATCACCAACGAAGCTCTCGCTTCTACGCTCCGCGTCAGGTGATCGGATCGGTAGTACCTCCGCAATCGCCGGGACGATGTTGGCATACGCTGCGCACCGGCAGAGATTGCCGCTCATACGTTCGCGGATCTCGTCGTCGTCGAGGGTGACGTGATCGGCGTTCAGATCGGCGCTCACCGCGCTTGGCCAGCCAGCCCCGGCCTCGCGCAGCATACCGACCGCCGAGCAGATCTGTCCCGGCGTACAGTAGCCGCACTGGAATGCGTCGTGCGTGATGAACGACCGCTGGAGGGGGTGCAGGGTCTCGCCATCTGCGAGCCCCTCGATGGTGACGATCTGGCTGTCCTGGTGCGCTACGGCGAGCGCGAGGCAGCTATTTACACGCCGACCATCGAGCAAGACGGTACAGGCGCCGCACTGACCGTGGTCGCAGCCCTTCTTGGGACCGGTGAGTCCGAGACGTTCGCGCAACGCGTCCAGAAGCGTCGTCCGGGTATCGATGACAAGCCGGTGCGCTGCCCCGTTCACCTGGAGAGTAATCTCAAGGTCCATAGCCATGTGTCTCCTTATCCATGAATATGCTCCTCTGTACTTGCTACTTTGTCTCTGGATCGCTGGCACTGACATCTGTTTCGCTTTGCCCAAAAGCATGAGCGGGATGAGATGCAGCGTCTCGCTGCGCTTCGAGCTCTTGAATGCGAGCAATCTTTTGTTGCAACGCGGCCATGTGCTGCTCCAGTTCCTGCATGTGCTGTTCCAGGGAGTGCTGGTGTTGTTCAAGCATGAGACGGCGCTCGGTTGCAGTAGCGGAACCCTGGCGGCGCAGTTGAGCAAAGCGCACCATCTGGGCGCGAGGCATGCCTGTATCCCGCAAGCGGATGAGCAAGTCGATCCAGGCAAGATCGTGCTGCGTATAGTGACGATGGCCGTTCTGCGCCCTCCCGACTGGCTCAAGCAGCCCAATACGCTCATAGTAGCGCAAGGTATCGATGCTCAGCCCTGTAAGTTTCGCAACCTGTTTGATAGTCAGTCCTGTTTCCATACCGCAAGTATATACCCTGGAGTGGACTCCAGGTCAAGGGGTTGCCTGGCACCCCTCGCAGAAACACATCAGAAGAGGAGGAAGACTATGGCTGCGTGGTACAATGAGGAACATGATGAGAAAAGCGAAAGGAGATCAGGAGGTGACGAAATGAGTGAAGGATTTATCTCGCGGGCGTTCCGAGGCCGTCGCCAACAGCGTGACGTTACCGGGCGGCTTCCGCCTGGACAGTATCTTGAGCGCGGTTTCCCGGTACTTTCGGCTGGTCCGACCCCGCATACCCCCCTGGAGCGGTGGGATTTCTCGATTGAAGGGAACGTGAAAGAGCCAAAGCGTTGGACCTGGAAGGAACTGCTGGCCTTTCCCCATGAGACGCCAACCGTCGATATCAGTTGTGTCACCAAATGGACCAAGTTCGATACCCATTGGGAAGGCGTCTCCGTCGAGACCTTGCTGCAGCAGGTGGACTATGACCCCAACGTCGCGCGATACGTCATCGCTTTCTGCGATGGTGGCTATACCACAAATTTACCGCTCGTCGATGTGCTGGGTAGGAAGGCGTGGGTGGTCTACGAGTATGAGGGGCAGCCCCTGGCGCCCGAACATGGTGGCCCGGCACGATTACTGGTTCCCCACCTCTACTTCTGGAAGAGCGCCAAGTGGGTCCGGGGTCTCCGATTGGTCGATGAGGATGAACCGGGCTTCTGGGAGTCGCTTGGCTATCATAATTACGGAGATCCATGGAAAGAAGAACGCTACCAGGGCGACTAACCTGGCAACTCGGTGAGGTGGTTGCCACACAGGGAGAGACAGCACGGGCGAAGAGCATTACGCTGGCGCTCCCCAACTGGATGGGGCATCGAGCTGGTCAGCACGTGGATGTGCGACTCACCGCCCAGGACGGCTACCAGGCCGAGCGCAGCTATTCGATCGCCTCGCCACCCGAGGA
>CATPCK010000530.1 GCA_955652655.1 uncultured Ktedonobacteraceae bacterium
ATCTCGCACGCACTAGGAGACAAACAAAACCTGGCAGGGGCACTGAGCGGATTAGCACGAACCTTGTACCGGCAGGACAATATTGCTGCCGCCATTCCTCTGCTCCAGGAGAGTATCGCAAGCGCACGAGAGTCAGGAGACAATTGGACCATTGCCAATGCGCTCGAAAACCTGGGACAATTCATTTTCTATCAGGGGAATATCAATGAGGCCCATCGCCTGTTGGAAGAAAGCGTAGGACTCGCGCGCGCACTGGAAGACAGGGAGAGCCTCGCCCGCGCACTCACGACGTTAGTCTCCATTGAGATCGCGCAAGACAATATAGCGCGGGCGGCAGCATTAGCGCGAGAGAGCTTTGATCTCGCTCAAGAGTTGGGTACTAAACCACTCATTGCCCTGGCGCTTGATAGCCTAGGGAACGTCGCGATGTTCCAGGGAGATTATGAGCAAGCAAAGAGACTCTTCAAGGGGCGCATCAAACTTGCTGAAGAATTGGATGATAGAGCGACGATTGCTATCAAGCGATTGACGTTGGGGGACATAGCTCTGGCGCAAAGAGACTTCAGACGGGCAACTACATACGCTCAGGCCAGCCTCGCTTTCTTTCGCAAGCAGGGAGACAATCCGAATATTGCCGCCGCACTCAGTGTAATAGGCGACATCACATGGGAGCAGGGAGATCGCACACAGGCGACGCTTCTCTATAAAGAGGCATTGCAATTGGACGAGACGGTTGAGAACAAAAGAAAGAGCGTCAGGCGCCTGCTTGGTTTAAGAGAGGCCGCTATAGACCAGGAGCTGCCCGAGTAAAGAGCGGCTCCTGGTCTACCACATCTGATTTCGGAAGGGCACCAGATCTTTCAGCGTTCCACCATTTGCTCCTGCACAACGCTTTCTATAGTATCGCTGACCAGTTGCGCACCAATTTGCCGGTATCCCAATAAGGGTAACAACGGTGAGGCCATCATTGTTGTCACCAGGGCCATAATGACCAGCATGGCGAAGAGTGTTGGTGAGAGCACGCCCAGGTCCAGACCGATGTTGAGGACAATCAGCTCAACCAGTCCACGAGTGTTCATCAGAATACCGAGGGTAAATGATTCCTTCCAGGACTCTCCCATCGAGCGATCGGCAAACATACATCCAAGTATTTTCCCCGAACAGGCAACTACAAGCACAAGCAAGCAGATCAGCCAGAGCACCGGGCCGCCGATCAGCCCAAGCTGGGTGCGCAAACCGCTGTAGACAAAGAAGAGCGGGAGAAACAGGACATTGTTCACCCGGTCGAGACTACGTACCTGCTCAATGTAGGTGGTTTTGCGAGGCATAATAATCCCCATCAGGAACGCGCCAAAAACGGGATGTATACCAATAGCGTTGGTGATGTACGCTGAAAGCAAGAGTAGAATGAGGCAGAGCGCGATAAGCACTTGCTTTGATGGGATACGTTGATCTACATAGGCAAGGAGGGGTCGTACTACTGCAAACATCAAGCCGATGAAGAGCAGGGTAAGTCCGATGGTGAGCACGGCAGAGGTCAGGCCTTTCGCGTGGATGATGGCAATCACCAGTGCGAGCAGGCACCAGGCCAAAGCATCGCCAATAGCGGCACACGTCAGTGCCAGCGTACCTACCTTCGTTCCCAACATATTCTTCTCCGCGAGAAGGCGTGCGAGCACAGGAAAAGCCGTAATAGCCATCGCTGTTCCCACCAGCAGCATAAAGGAGACAAGAGTTGCTTTTGGCCCCGCCAGGCTGGGGTAGAGAAAGTACGCGAGCAAAGCACCTGAGACGAGGGGGAGGAGAGTTCCGCTCAGCGAGACAACAAGAGCACTACGGCTCTGGCGCATCATCAAGTGGGTATCCAGGCGTGTCCCTAGCGAGAACATATAGAGAACGAGGCCGATTTCGCCCAGGGTTTGCAAAGTCGGCATAGCGCTGGCAGGGAATAAAAAGGTCTTGAAACCAGGGAAGAGTGCTCCTAGCAGCGAAGGCCCCAGGGCAAGTCCCGCCAGAACTTCACCAATCACCCATTGTTGACCAATGCGCCCACTGAGATACCCAAATATTTGTACGACGATCAAGATGACGATGAGTTGGAGTAGTATTTGTCCTGTAAGCATAGTACCTCCTCATTTCACGAGGCTCTCTCCTCAACCAGGTATTGCTCTACCTGAAGTATACAATACAGTGGTTGTGGCTAAAGCGCCGTGAAGAACACCACTGCACTTTTATGATGTTTTTCACCAGCGTTTGTCGTGAATATGACCCAGACGGTTTGCAACTCACACGGTGGTATAATACATAACCGGATAGAATACGCTCTTACACACATTTCGAATTGAAAGGCAGATAACAAAGATGTCCGTAAACATAACACCTCTGACACAACGCCCTGCCTGGAAGGCGCTCGAGGAACACTATCAGAAGATACGAACCCTTCATCTTCGAACGCTCTTTGACGAGGACCCCAGGCGCGGAGAGCGCTTCGCGACGGAGGCCGTTGGCATGTATTTTGACTACTCGAAGAACCGCATTACCGAGGAGACGATGCGCTTGCTGCAGCAGCTGGCAGAGTCTTCAGGGCTGCAAGAGCGCATCGACGCGATGTTCATGGGCGAGAAAATAAACGTGACAGAGCAACGTGCGGTGCTGCACGTGGCCCTGCGCGCCCCGAGAGACCAGTCGATTATTGTTGATGGCGAGAACGTGGTGCCCCAGGTTCACGCGGTGCTGGACAAGATGGCTGACTTCTCCAACCAGGTGCGCAGCGGCACGTGGAAGGGGTACACCGGGAAGCGCATTCGCAATATTGTGAACATCGGGATCGGTGGGTCGGACCTCGGCCCTCACATGGCCTACGAGGCGTTGAAGTATTATAGTGATCGCGGCCTGGTCTTGTGTTTCGTCTCTAATGTTGACGGCAACGAGTTCGTGGAGTCCACCCGCGATCTCGACCCCGCAGAGACGCTCTTCATCGTTTCTTCTAAGACCTTCACGACCCAGGAGACGCTGACCAATGCGCACTCTGCTCGCGCGTGGTGCGTGCAGGCACTGGGGAACGAACAGGCGGTAGCGAAACACTTTGTCGCGGTCTCCACAAACACTGAAGAGGTAGAGAAGTTCGGCATCGATACAAAGAACATGTTCGAGTTCTGGGACTGGGTTGGTGGCCGCTACTCCTACGACTCAGCCATTGGTCTCTCCTTGATGATCGCTATAGGTCCCGAGCGCTTTCGCGAGATGCTCGCAGGATTTCACGCGATGGATGAGCATTTCCGCACAACGCCTTTTGAACGCAACCTCCCGGTGCTCCTCGGGTTAATTGGCATATGGTACAACAACTTCTTCGGCGCCCAGACGGTCGCGATCCTGCCCTATGATCATTACCTCGGGTTCCTGAGCGCCTACCTCCAGCAGTTGGATATGGAGAGCAATGGGAAACACGTCGACCTGGAGGGCCGGAAGGTAGATTATCAGACGGGGCCTATCATCTGGGGACAGCCTGGGACGAACGGTCAGCACGCGTTCTACCAGCTTATCCACCAGGGGACCAAGTTGATCCCGTGCGATTTTATTGGCTTCTATCAACCCCTGAACAAGCTGAAACCGCACCACGATCTGCTGATGGCGAACTTCTTCGCGCAGACCGAGGCCCTGGCCTTCGGCAAGACTGCTGAGGAGGTTGCAGCGGATGGCGTAGCGACCTTCCAGGTTCCGCACAGGACTTTCGAGGGCAACCGCCCGACGAACACCATTCTAATGGAGCGATTGACACCGGAGACGCTGGGCAAGCTGATCGCGCTTTATGAGCACAAGGTCTTCGTGCAAGGTACAATCTGGCATATCAATTCGTTCGACCAGTGGGGCGTCGAACTGGGAAAGGTACTGGCCAACCGTATCATTCCTGAACTTGAGAGTACAGACGAACCCAGGCTCACGCATGATAGTTCAACCAATACACTTATCCGGCGCTACCGGAAGCTGAGAGGAGAGCCATCGTAGGACAAAGGTGAGATTCCCAATACAGGTGCTCGTCCATACATTCAGCCTTGCTGACCCAAAATGGTGAGTGAAAAAGCAGGGTGTATCTCTTCTGCCGCTAGAACACGTGTATGAGATTATAAGGGCTGCCGCGCTGCGTCAAATAGCGACGCAACGCGTGCAACGGATGTAAAAATTTTATGATTTTACGATGAAAGGAACGAAAGATGGCCGAAGCGTATTGTGTTAAGTGTAAAAAGAAAACAGAAATGAAAAACCCAAAGGAGGTGACCATGAAAAATGGCAGACATGCTATGAAGGGCACCTGCGCGGTCTGTGGCACCACTGTGCAAAGCTTTCTAAGCGAAAAGAAGGCGTAGAGGCGCTTTCCCATTTTCCCTGGAGAAGGCAAGAAGTCTTAAAATACTTCTTGCCGGACCCGCGGGACGACTATTTTTTTTCTCACACAGCCCTCAAAACATCAACATCCTCAGTTGGTATGCCCTTCATCGTCTGTCGCATCAAGAACTGGACCACGTCGTCTATGTTGCCAGTTTCCCGGTAGATCGCAATCTGTTGATCCGCCCCTGTTCCCTGCTGATCTTCAAGCACGTCGCGCAGGTGGTTGATTTCAGTGCGACTGCCCAGGTCGTCAACCACATCATCTACGAAATCCAGCAGTTCGCTTATGGACTCGCGCATGCCGTGTCGACGTCCCTGCACATAATCGATCACCTCGGCATCCAGGCCAAATCGCATGGCGTGCCACTTGTTCTCCTCTATAAAGTGAGTCGACAACATGGGAGTCCACAGGCCCATTTTATTGAGCCGGGTCAATTTCGCAACGAGAGCCTGGCAGAGGGAAGCAATCGCAATAGTATTGTCAATCGTTCCAGGCATATCGAAGATACGGAACTCAACGGTATTGAAAAAGGGATGTGGGCGTATATCCCACCAGATTTTTTTGCCGTTATCGATACAGCCGGTTTTGATGAGGGCCTGTACATACCAGTCAAAATCCCTCCATGCAGGGAAAACTTCTGGTACCCCGCTGCGCGGGAAGGGTTTCCACACCACAGTGCGATAGGATTTGAGGCCGGTGAGACGCCCGGCCCAGAAAGGTGAGTTGGAAGGGAGGGCCAGCAAATGAGGAAGCCACGTGCGCAGCTGGTTCATTAATGTTACAGCCTTCTCCTGACTCTCGACGCCGATATGTACATGCAGTCCATAGATCAAGATAGCGCGAGCGACATCCTGATATTCGTCTTCCAGCTCTTCATACCGCTCATGAGGTGTCCTCAACTGCTCCTGCCATAAGGCCATGGGATGGGTACCTGCGCTGACGAGGGCCAGTCCTTTCTCTCCCACCAGTCGCGCGAGTCGGGCTCTCGCAGCTTGCATTTCCTTGCGAGCTGTGGGGATATCCGGCAGTATCTCGGAAATCAGCTCCACCGTTGGCTGAAGCATCTCCGCCTTGATCTGCTCGCCAAAGATGGCTTGTCCATGCTCTAAAACAGATTGGATCCCTGGTCCTGGACTCAGCTGACCCGTTTGACGGTCTACTAGCTGAAACTCCTCTTCAATTCCGATGGTAAATGGTGATGTCATGGCAGTGCTCCCTTGCAGAGTATCTCACAAGTATCACACGTTTGTATTCTTTTTCGAAGTGTGTAATATTTTCCTCAATAGATAGTCACATCTTTTAACTACACGATCACAAAGCACTCACAGTACACAAAAGTACACACACTACATCTTGCTAGCAGAGTATGTTATAATGCGCACAATGGAAACGGCCGTTCGGCCAGAAAGGCGGGCTATACCATGCCAACACAGGAAGAGAGACTAACTACGTTAGAGCAAACACAAGCGAATTTTGGCGACTCGATTAACGATCTTAACCATCATGTGACAATAGTAATCGGCATTATACAGAAGCAGGAATGGGATGTCAGGGAGATTAAAAACAGTCTTCGCGCTATCGATGGTCGTTTGGGTTCCTTCGACAGTCGTTTGAGTTTCTTTGATGGTCATTTGAGTTCGTTTGAACGGAGCGTAAATAGCCGTTTTGAGACTCAAGAGACTCGCTTTGATACTTTAGAGACTCGCTTTGAGACGCAGGACAAGAAACTCGATCAGATTATGGGCATACTCACTACGTTAACGACTAAATCGGACCAGCAAACATAATGGCTTCTCAGATAAAACAAAGCGCCTGGATACTATCAGTCCAGGCGTTTTTTAGTGTCGCTAACGCAGCAAAAACGCAACACTTTTGAAGACACTTCTGAAGCGGATTCACCAGCCCTTTCTACGCATAGGCAATGATGCTCTACTCCTGTGGTCGATAGGGGCCGCTAATGTGCTCGAAGCGTGGACGATAGCGGGTGGAATGGTAATCGGCGGAGTCTACGCGCCGGGCAGGGAAATTTTTACCCGGGATATCGGTCGAGATAAATTCGCCGTTGCGATGCGCTGCCATGACGCC
>CATPCK010000531.1 GCA_955652655.1 uncultured Ktedonobacteraceae bacterium
ACTAGGGCAGCGTAAAGTTCGCCGGCAGATACACCTGCCACGTATTCGGGATCGCTGGCTTATCGCAACAATACTAATAGCCTGTATCGCTAGCATCACATCTACCTGGTACGTTTTCCAACACCATGAAACAGTTATCTACGGTGATGCTCTTTCTCATCTCATAATCTCACGACGTGTATTTGATAGCGCCACTCCCGGTATAGCACAACTCGGAGGAGTCTGGTTGCCTCTCCCTCACCAACTCATTCTTCTTTTTGTTTGGAATGATTATCTCTGGGCAACAGGCTTGGCGGGAAGTTTTGCGGGTATGATTTGCTTTCTAGTTGCAACAATATATATCTTCCTTGCAGCACGACGAATTACATGCAACAGTTGCGCAAGCTTCGTAGGCACTCTTGTATTCATTTTAAATCCAAATGTGCTTTATCTACAGGCAACACCAATGACAGAGCCCGTCTGTTGGGCAACTTTCACCATGGCCTGCTACTATATGCTAGCCTGGATTCAAGAGGAGAAAACAAAGTATTTGATACTCGCAGCCGCGAGTACTTGTTTAGCAACCTTAGCACGTTACGATGGGTGGATACTTATTGCAGCATTCCCCGCGCTAATTCTCATTACAGGGCTGCTGAAGCGTTTTTCGCTACGCAAAATAGAGGGATATTTAGCTCTATTTGTTGTGTTCGGCAGTCTCGGTGTAGTTCTGTGGCTGGTTTGGGGGCAAGTAATCTTTGGAGATCCACTCTACTTTCAAAGGGGAGCCTACTCTTCACAGGCTCAAACTGCCTCAGGAACGCTCGCCACTACCGATTCCATTGTGCGACACAATTTATTAGGCTCCGCAATTATCTATGGCATAGATACATTGGAAACTCTGGGAACAGGCATTTTCTTACTAGCGCTGATTGCTGTTCTTTTCTTCCTGCTTAGGAGGTGGAAATCAGTAGATACATTTGGAGCTCTTGCTTTCTTAGTTCCTTTCGCCTTCTACGTTACTGCTCTATTTACAGGGCAAGTTGCACTGTTCGATAACCACGCAACATTTTACCCTACAGGTATTATTCCTGCCAGTGAGCACATTCACCTCTTTAACTCACGTTTTGGTTCGGAGATGGTAGCACCAGTAGCGATTTTCATAGCTACTCTTGTTCCAACTGGATTTTCCTCAAGAGCATTTTCCAAATCCCGTCGATGGATAGAACCTTTGGGATATGCATTACTTACTCTTTCAATTGTACTGCAATCATTTTGGATAGCACAAGGTGGCGTTATTTCTATTATTTCCAACATTCATCCTCCTTTCTGTGTTGGATCTTACTCCATTAATAATTACCTTGCTCAGCACTACAATGGCGGATATATCCTGCAAACGGAATATCCTTTCCATATTTCTGAGGCAGAAGCGGGTATTCATTTTGATAAGATCATCTGGGAAGGTTCAGGTCAACTTTGGTATCAAGCTTTACAGCATCCAGCAAATTCCGTTGATTGGGTAATTTACTCTCCTGGTGATACCGTTGCCAAATCTATTGCAAATAATGATCCAACATTCGCAAATGAGTTCACTCTAGTTACCACCACTCCCTGGTCGCTACAGCTTTACCATAAGAATGGACTTCCACCCCTACCCACACGCCCAATTCCTCCATTATTGCAAAGCGAGCAACAGTTCTGTTCGCTTAGTACATATCAGTAAAGAGGAGGAAGATGAAATGATGAGAGGGATGGGCATCTGGTTCCAAAAATGGTATAAATTAAAGAGGCAACAGCTTACAACAAATAGAAACTTAATGAGCATGTTAAAGTGCTCATTGAAGGAATTAAAAAACTATGCCAATGTCCAGGCGCTGCATCCCCTACACGCCGCGCACGCTCGAACTAAACAAAAGCATTTTTGCGCTTGTCTCCACGGCCGGCGTACATTTACGTGACCAGGAGCCATACGATGTGGAAGGAGACAACACCTGGCGGCTCCTTCCGGGCGATGTGCAGGCCAGCCAGCTAATGGTAACGCATGATCACTATGATCACCGGGACGCCGATCAAGATATCAACTGCGTCTTCCCCATCGATCGCCTGCGAGAGTTAGCACCGGAAGGAATTATCGCTGGTGTCAGTGATAAACATCTGGGATTTATGGGCTACAGCCAGCAGTTGCGAGACATCTACGAACGTGCCGCGCCCGAAATGGCGAAAATTATCCTGCACTCGAAAGCTGACGCAGTTCTCCTCACCGCTGGCTGACCCCTCTGCCATCGCACGGTCGTTGCGATCCAACGCGAAATAGAGATGGTTGGCATCCCCACCATCCTCATTACAGTGTTTCCCGATAGCTCCAGGCAAGCCGGCCCACCGCGTGCCTTTTATCCTGAGGGCTTCAAGCCAGGCAATTCTCTCGGCGGCCCACACCAGATCGAACTCCAGCGAAAAGTTTTGCGAGACGCGCTCAGGCGCTGGGAGTCAAGAGAGGAACCTGGAAACATCTGGGAAATTGAATATCCAGAGTATCATAGTCACCCTGAGGCTTAAATTTTCCGCAGCGCATCAAATAGGTCTTCATTATTCGGCATATCGCCGGGGCTGTTCAGCACCTCGATATAACGAATGACGCCCTTCTTGTCGATGACAATCACTGCCCGGTTCGACATACCGGCAGGGTGGCGCAACCCATACAGGTCAACCACTTTACCCTGCGGGTAGAAGTCCGAGAGCAGCGGGAAAGACGTGTGCATCTGTTTAGCCCAGGCGTTTAACGCGTAGGTGCTATCCATGCTGATGCTCACCAATTCGACATCAAAATCTTTGAAGCGATCCATTTCTGCCTCATAAGCAGGAAGCTGCGCGGAACAAACACCGCTAAAAGCAAATGGCACAAAGGCCAGCACAACATTTTTCTTGTCGCGAAAATCCTTGAGACGCCACTCATCCCTTCCTGCCTTCAAGGTAAAATCCGGCGCGATATCTCCAACCCTCAAAGTCTCTGTTTCAGCGCGACTCTTCGTCTCCATCAAGATGTATCCTTCTCTAGATCAGGATTCGTGCCCACTAGGAGAGCGCGAACCATAGTTACTTGTTCATTCTACCAATCGTCTTGCAATGTGCATACCTTCAAAAGAAGAAAATAAGCGCACAACAGGAACACTGGTACAAAGCGGATTGTAGCACCGGCGCTGAGCCGATGTCAAATAGAATCAGTGGCGTTGAGAGGCGGTCAGAACACCTTTGTTACATGAACAGGCTTCACACAAAAATATAGCCCAGATGAAAAAAACCCTTCTCACAACCTGGGATGCTTTGTTGACGAGAAACGGCATCGTAGCATATTTACCCATTATTGTCGTTTCTATTCTCATGTTCTGTGGGGCATCCTGGCAAATCTTCTGGCCCTCCACCGATGCGGCCCGCTATCAGTGTTATGCACTCGTCTTCTGGCTAGGGAGCACTGCTACACAGATATTACCCGCCTCACAATGTACGTTTCTCCATGTCTCCACGCTGGTACATGCGCCCTTTCATACGCTCCCACTTGAATATCCACCTCTGACGCTGGTCATATTTTCTCTTTCGATGCTGGCCCCCATTCCTTATTATCAGCTTATTTTCGCCATGTGGATGGCGCTCACTTCAGCGTTGATCTACTGGTTGTTACTGCGCTATGGGCCGCGCGGCGCAGCGCTGACCTTCGCTTTATTCGCATTAGTTGGCGCGTGGGCAACCGCGGAAGGGCGCTTTGACCTGGTTCCCGCGGCTCTCACACTGCTCTGCGTACTCGCAGCCGAACGCAAACACTGGACAGCCGCGTATATCGCGTTGGCCTTCGGCACATTGCTCAAAATCTATCCACTCCTGCTTCTCCCAGCTTTGTTTATCGCAGAACAGCGCGCGGCTCAGCGCCTGTCTATACCAGCAGAGAAGGTAACCCTCAAGTCAGTAGCGACAGAACTCTGGCGCACGCTTCGTGGTATAGGCACGTGGCGATGGCAGAATAGCCTTGTCTTCTTTGGCATCGTGATCGGAATCACAGCCTTTTTCGCATTACTCGATTTCCAGGGGGCCGTTGTCAGCCAGCTCAGCTACTTCACTCATCGCCCGGTGCAGATCGAGTCAACGGGCAGCACCATTCTGTGGATTGCAGCATACTTTGGTTATCCTGCACATGTCGCGTATACCTTCGGCTCGCTGAATATCGTCAGTGCACTGGGCAATAGCATCTCCCAATTCTTCTTGCTAGCCTTCGTACTGGGTTACATCTATACCATCTGGCTACAGTGGCGGGGAAAGCTGGACGTGGTACAGGCTTTTATCGCACTCCTGCTGGTCTTCATTGTGACAGGAAAAGTCTTCAGCCCTCAGTATCTTATCTGGGTCATGCCTTTACTGGCTTTTACAAGCGCCCTGGATGGCTTCTGGCTGCTCTTTTGGGGAAGTATCTCACTGCTGACCACTATTATCTACCCGTATCTCTACACGCGCACGCCAAACATACTCCTGGTACAATTCGTTCCAGGTTTTATTCAGATCGTTGCGGTGCGTGATGCGCTCTTCGTGTTAGTGACGCTCGCCTATCTCTTCAACTGGTTTCAAGTTCGCCACCGTAAGCCGCTTCCCCCGGCGCCGCCAGGAAAAGAGACCGGGCCCTTGCTTGAAAGCTAGGCAGGCTGTTCTCGCTGCTTCAGCAAATCTTTTCTGATTTCGTACGATATCGCGGCATCTTGTAGAATACGTGTATCCACTTCCTGGACAAACATCGCCTCTCTATTATGGTCCAACAATGTCAAAGACCCTTTAAAAGGCACCGTTACTTGCGAGCGACCGATCAGGTTTTCTTCCATACCCTCTACATTCAGGCTACCGGCCGCGTTGGCATACACCAGGATAAGCTCATTTTCAAATGCGCGCACCACGCATAATGCATTCACTAGCTTGACTTCCGAGTTGGCATCGTACTTGATGCCTTCGCCAGCATCTTCAAAACACCAGTAACTGGGACAGATGACAACCTCCACATCCTGCCGCACCATCGCTCGAAACATCTCAGGAAACATTAAATCCCAGCAAATCATCAAGCCAACCTTGCCAAAGTCTGTCGTGAAAACCGCGACCTCGTTACCTGGCGTGATATAACTCCTCTCCGGTAACCAGAGATTCAACTTCTGGTATCTCCCTCTGATTGCCCCTGACTTATCGATATAATAGCTCGTGTTAAACCACCCGTTGGCGTCACCTTCAATGACAGAGCCGGGGACAATGTCGATGCTGTACCGACGGGCCAGCTCCTGGAAGTGCTTGACGTAGCGTCGCTCGTAGTCAACATACGCTTTATTGCCGGACAATGGGCCGGTGACAAAATCTTCGGGGAAAACAACCATCTGCGCTTGCGATGCAACGGCTGCTTGAATGAAGCACTCGGCTTTCCTGAGATTTTCCTCCGGCGCAAACTGTTGGATGTCGAACTGCACGACGGCAACTTTGAATTGCATGCATCCTCACTTACCTATGTTCATCTTGACAACTTTACGTTTCTCGAATGTGTCAGAAGTTCCCTTCTTCTTAACCAGGTACCATTTTATCCCTTCGGCTACGCCATGAGCAATATCGAACTCAGGCCCGCAGCCCAGTTCATCTCTTGCTCGATCAACAGATTTTCATCCTATCATTTCTTCCTTGACTTGCTGCTGTCAGACTGTACATAATGGACTGAATGCAGGCATTGAGATCGTCCTCCTTGAGCTTGCTTTTTCTTATCTCTTTGTAACGAAAGGAGCTGGTACCTTTGAGTGACATTCTCATTGGCTGCGGCCAGATTACCTGGATCAGATTTACGTCGAACGGGCCCGAGTGGCTTGCGCCCGAGGAGCAAGTTCTGACCGAGATCGCGCAAGCGGGCTACGACGGTGCGCCCGCAAGCCCAGAGCGGAACCGCTCGGCACAGGAGATCATCGAGCTCTATGGTCGATACGGGCTGCGACCGGCGCCAGGCTATATCGGTACGGCGTTCTGGAACAAGGAGCGGCGTGACGAAATCCTGGAGCGGGTACGACGACACGCGTCCTTTTCGCGTGCGGTCGGCTCCACCGAGCTCTATGTCGCGCCGGGTGGCTTCGACTACGTGACACGCAGCCATCGGCCACGTTATGAGCTGGCAGGACATGTGCGCCCCGAAGACAGCCTGACGGACGAGGAGTTCCAGATCTTCGCCGAGACGCTGAATCTGGCCGGTGCGATCACGCTGGCTGAAGGTGTACGCAGTTGCTTTCATAATCATGTCGGCACCGTTATCGAAACACGCGAGGAGGTCGACCGCTTGCTCATGCTCACCGATCCCGACCTGGTCTTTCTTGGCCCCGACACCGGCCACCTGGCCTGGGCTGGCGCCGATCCGGTCGCCTTTTGCCGCGACTACGCCAAACGTATCAAGACGCTGCACCTCAAGGACATCGCTGCCGCCGTGCGCGAGCGTGGACGGGACGCCGGCTGGGATTACGGCACCTTCGAGCAGCAGGGTATCTTTGTCGAGCTAGGCGAAGGCTGTGTTTCCTTTCCGGCGATCTTCGCCATCCTGCGTGCTGTGGACTTCTCGGGCTGGCTGATCGTCGAGACGGATGTCACCCAGAAGCCAACCGCGCGCGAAAGTGTGACAGTAAGCCGTGCCTATCTTCGCAGCCTGGGGATGTGAGAGGAGTAAATTCCTATGACGCAGTTTCGTGCCGGTATCATCGGCTGTGGCCGCCCTTGGAAGTCGCAGGACGCCTCAGGTTTCGGGATGGCCCACTTCCACGCCCATGGTTACACCGCCTCGGCTGATACAACGATCGTCGCGCTGGCCGACATCAACCTGGATAACGCGCGCGCGTTTCAGGCCGAGCACGGCGGCGAACGCATCTACGCCGACTACCAGGAGATGCTGGCGCGGGAGCAACTCGACATCGTCAGCATCTGCACCTGGCCGCACCACCATACGCCGATGGTCATCGCGGCAGCCGAGGCGGGCGTCAAGGCGATCCACTGCGAGAAGCCGATGGCGCCCTCGTATGCCGAGGCGCTGCGGATGGTTGACATCTGCGGGGCCAACGGGACGCAACTGACCTTCAACCACCAGCGGCGCTTCGCAGCACCCTTCCGCGCGGCACGCGACATCCTCAGGTCAGGCACCATCGGGCAACTGCAGCGGCTGGAAGGCACCTGCGCTAACCTCTTCGACTGGGGCACGCACTGGTTCGATATGTTCGGCTTCTACAACGACGAAGCTGCGGTCAAGTGGGCAATCGGCCAGGTCGATTGGCGTGGCGGCGCGACGATCTTCGGCGTCCCCCTCGAGGGCCAGGGGATCAGCCTCTTCGCCTACGAGAACGGGGTGCGGGGTCTGCTGCTGACCGGCCATGGGACCGAGCGCCCGCTGGGCAACCGGCTCATCGGCAGCGATGGGGCGATCGAAGTGACCATCGGCGCGAAATCCATACGCGTCTGGGGGAAAGGGGATGCTGACTGGCGCGACGTCCAGGTTGCACAAGATGCGGGCGAGAGCCTTAGCGAGCTCGTGGGACAGGGCGTGCTGGATATGATCGATGCGCTCAAGACCGGCCGCGAGCCTGAGCTATCGGCGCGCCGCGCACTCCGTGCCACCGAACTGATTTTCGCGACCTACGAGTCGAGCCGTCGCGGTGGGCGCGTCGATTTTCCGCTCGAAGCGATCGAGTCTCCCTTCCCCCGGGTAGCGCCATCGATGACGTAACTACCCCGGCTCGTTATGTCTGATTGGAGGTCTATTGAGTGGAAGCGTCGCCTGAATGGAGGGCATGGCGTGATCAATGAAACAATCTCTCGGCGTCAGTTTCTGCATCGTCTTGGCGCTCTAGGTGGCGCGGGCATCACGCTCGGCGCAATGGAGGCGCTCGGCCTGAGCGCTTGTGATTCGACGCAGGTCGATTACCGTGCACCGTCTCCCGAGGACTTTTCACCGAAAGATGGCGCAGGTGTTTCAGTCCTTATCCTTGGTGCAGGCATCGCGGGCCTGACCTCCGCCTACGAGTTGGAGAAGGGAGGCTATCACTGCCAGTTACTGGAGGCGCGTGCCCGGCCAGGAGGGCGCAACTGGACCGCGCGGCGTGGCACCAGCGAGACAGCACTGGATGGGAGCATGCAGGCATGCCAGTTCGATGAGGGGCTCTACATGAATGTGGGGCCGACCCGCTTCCCGCAGCACCACACGACGCTCAATTACTGCCGTGAGTTGAAGATCCCTGTGCATGTCTTTGGCAACCAGAATGCCGACGCGTACTATTATGTCGAGGGTGCCGGGCCGCCCTCCACCAAACGCATACGCTTCCGCGCAGTGCAAGCCGATAGCCTGGGCCACATCACGGAACTGCTGGCGAAGGCAGTCAACCAGGGCACGCTCGACCAGGACCTCTCCGCTGCTGACAAAGAGACGCTGATCGAATTCCTGCGCTCTCTTGGCGCACTGACTCCACAGAACCGCTATCAGGGCTCGCCCGCACGTGGCTATCGGGCGGGTGCGGCACCCGGAGCAGCACTTCAGTCCGGCACGATTGACACGCCGTTGGCACTCTCCGACCTGCTTGCACTCAATACTACAGGTGGCGCGTTCAATCTTGGCTATTTCCTCGCGTTCCAGTACGAGTGGGAGCAGGCGATGCCAATGTTCGAGCCTGACGGCGGCATCGACGCCATTCCCCGGGCGTTGGTGAGAGCCATTAGAGGGCCGATCCGCTATGGCGTTCAGGTGACGCACATCGAGAACACGGCCAACGGTGTGCGGGTGAGCTATCAGGACCAGCGAGGGCAGAGCGGGCAGATAAAGGCCGATTACTGCATCTGCACCATCCCGCCGCAAGTCCTCAGGCGCATTCCTAATAATTTCTCCGCTCAGGTGAATGCCGACCTGTCTGTGCCGATCCCGATCAACGCAGGCAAGATGGGTCTTCAGTTCAAGCGGCGTTTCTGGGAGGAGGATGACCGTATTTTCGGCGGCATCACCATGACCAACCTGGACATTCTGCAAATCCTCTACCCATCACATGGGTATTTGGGACAAAAGGGCGTCTTGATTGGCTACTATAATTACACCCCTACTGCAGATACCTTTGGCGCACTGACGCCACAACAGCGTGAGCAGCACGCTCTGAACCAGGGGAGCAAGATCCACGGCTCGGCCTACCGCAAGGAGTTTGAAACATCCTTCTCCAACGACTGGCGCAAGACGCGTTTCAGCGAAGGTTCTTGGATCAACTGGCCACCGGGAACCCGTGGCGGACCCGGCACCCCGTATGCACGCCTACTAGAGCCTGCCGGGCGCGTCTATTTTTCCGGGGATTATCTGAGCTATGCCATTGCCTGGCAGCACGGCGCATTCGAGTCCGCGCGTAAAGTGGTCATGGATCTGCACGCTCGCGTCCGCGCCAGCCAGCCCCTGCAATCAAACGGTACGACAGCGTCCAGGCGGCACCCATAGGTGCGGAATTCTTTCCGCCTGCCTGAGAAGCCAATTATCTAATCCGCTACCTTGTTTAAATTGGCTTTTGAAGCCAGTTCAGGATATGAGTCTAGCTCTCAAGCACGCTCATATCCTTGAATTCCTTTAAGACACGTGCTATACTCTTTACTGGCAGTGAGGTGTGAAGCCGCTCTACAGACCCAGAAATACACGAATGGGATGAGAAGCGACGTGTGCTTATCGTTGGAAGGAGGATTTCGAATCCATGGCTACCACAAAATCTACTTCGACCATTGTTGGTCGGCAGGAACTTACAAAGCATATTGCTACGCAGGCAGGACTGACCCAGAAGAAGGCTGGGGAAGTGTTAGAATCGACGCTGGATCACATCCGCGATTCTCTTACGGCGGGTCACGAGGTTCGCTTGGTGGGTTTCGGCTCTTTTAAAGTACGCAAAAGTGCCGCACGCAAGGGAGTTAACCCGCGAGATCGGAAGCCTATCCACGTCCCCGCAAAGAACCGGGTGCGTTTCTCCCCAGGGAAAGAACTTGCGGATGCCGTCGTCAAGACGAAGAAGTAAAGTACGGGCTACCAGGTGGGTGCCCGGCTTTTGCGTGAGTCGGGGCAGAATGCTGCCCTGACAAAGTGTTGTTCCTCGCTGCCATTCTTTCGCAACCTCTTGTTGGTATTGGTGAATGTGAGTATCAGACAGGTTCTAATAATGATCTGCTATGATCTCATCACCAGTTCCTACAAGGGGGTATCGTTTTTTTACTCTCCTTTTTGATCAGGTGATCGGTCTATCGAACCAATGGTGCTAGTTGAGGAAGCCATGAAGGCCGTTCTAAAGGCTAGAAATCCAAAAAACTTTGTTAGAGGGTAGAACGCTTTCAAGAAGACGGAGTGTTCACTACAGTTGCCATACCTGCGCCCTGGTAAACGCCACT
>CATPCK010000532.1 GCA_955652655.1 uncultured Ktedonobacteraceae bacterium
AACTAACGCTTAGCGCATGAAATACCTGCTAGAGGGAGATGAGTACCTTGTTATAGAGGTCTTAACAACACCTGTCATGTAATGACTCCATAAAGCGGCGAAACCTTTGCGGGAAATGTGTGGTTGGGTACAGTCAAGGGCACGACAGACATCAAGGAGGGGCTCAGGTGAACAGGCCAGGCGGAGTGTCTATGAGAGCCTTGTCGCCTAACAAACACCAGATACGGCAACATCTTTCCCATCAGATCCCTGAGGCGATCATGAACGCGCTGCTTTATCCTGCCGCTGTCTCCCCAATGATGCCTTCCAAAGAGATGATACAATGCAGAGCGGGAAACCCACATACATCCTTTTTGGGAAGCATACAGGAGACGGAAGATACGATCCGGTAACGGGAAAGAGAGCAAAAAATGGCTACATTCGTGAAATCGCCATGTGATGAGGGAGTTATTCGCTCTGCTCCTCAGGCTGCGCCTTGCGCCCCACATGTTGGGGTATGGGTGCTTGTTGCAACCATCCTTGGATCCAGCATGGCCTTTATTGACGGCTCCGTCGTCAATGTTGCACTGCCAGTCATCCAGCGAGACCTCAACGCAACAACCACGGATGTCCAGTGGATCGTGGAGGCCTATTCGCTCTTTCTCGCCGCGCTCATTCTCGTGGGAGGATCCCTGGGGGATCACTTTGGACGGCGGCGCATCTTTGCCATTGGCATCGCGGTCTTCACCCTTTCCTCCATCTGGTGTGGTCTCTCGCCAACTGTGCTGTCACTGATCCTCGCGCGAGCCGTTCAGGGAATAGGGGCTGCCTTGCTGGTGCCTGGCAGCCTGGCGATTATCAGCGCCTCGTTCAGCGACGAGCAGCGCGGGCGAGCGATTGGCACCTGGTCCGGTTTTTCCGCGCTCACCACCGTGGTTGGTCCGGTGCTTGGGGGCGTGTTAGTCCAGTACGCCTCCTGGCGCTGGGTCTTCTTTCTCAATGTCCCGCTCGCAGCAGTCGTGCTGGGTGTCCTGTTCTGGCGAGTACCCGAGAGCCGCGATACAGAGGCATCAGGTAGACTGGATTGGTGGGGGACACTGCTGGTGACGCTTGGGTTAGGAGCGCTGGTGTATGGGCTGATTGAGGCGGGCTCCCTTGGCTTCGGCAATACACTGGTGCTGGGTGCCCTGGCGATTGGCATCGTCGCACTGCTCGCATTCCTCCTGGTAGAAGCGCGCAGCTCGGCACCGATGGTCCCGCTGACGTTGTTCCGTTCGCACACTTTTAGTGGGGCGAATCTCCTCACGCTCTTGCTGTACGGAGCCCTGAGTGGCATCTTGTTCTTCTTTCCGTTCAATCTTATTCAAGTGCAGGGCTATTCTCCTACCTTTGCAGGTGCGGCCTTCGTCCCTTTCATTCTGCTGATGTTTCTGCTTTCGCGCTGGGCTGGTGGCCTGGTACATCGCTATGGCGCGAAGCTCCCGCTGGTGATCGGACCCGTTATCACAGCCGTCGGCTTTGCCCTCTTTGCTGTGCCGGATATCGGAAATGGGGCAGGCAGTTACTGGATCACCTTTTTTCCAGCGGTGCTCGTCATGGGTTTTGGCATGACCATCACCGTCGCTCCGCTCACGACTACGGTCATGGGGGCGGTGGAGCAGCGCCATGCCGGGATTGCTTCCGGGATCAATAATGCGGTATCCCGCACAGCCGGGTTACTGGCCATTGCCGTCTTCGGCATTGTGGCATTATCTGTCTTCAATAGCAGTCTTGATAGTCACCTGGCAACGCTGCATCTATCATCCGATGTACAGCACCTGATAGATGTGCAGCGCATCAAGCTAGCGGGTATCACCATCCCCACGAATGTGGGTAGTGAGACGCAAGTGGCACTCAAGCGAGCGATCGATGAGTCATTCGTGAGCGCTTTTCGCCTGGTCTCGCTCATCTGCTCTGCACTGGCCCTGGTAAGTGCGCTCAGCGCATGGTTGTTGGTGGAAGGGAAGAAACCGGAAAAGGCGGGAAGTACGACGGAAGAGTCGCAGGCTGGCACAGGAGGCGCGGATGAGCATGAACCTCAAATATCCGCGAATTGACGTGGGTAATGAGACGATACTGTAGATAGCTCGCCTGAACTTTTACTGTGAAAGCAGGAAAGCGTCATGGGAGATGAGCACCATGCATCTCTCCATGGTCGCTCCCGGCAAGATAGTGTTCCCCAAACTGCCTTATCGCCTCCATGATGTCGACTAATGCCAGCCCTTTCTCTGTCAGGTGATACTCGACACGAGGAGGAATCTCGGCGAAGGCCTGACGCTCCACAAACCCAATCTCTTCGAGCATTTTGAGACGCTGCGACACCGTCTTGGGGCTGACATTACCCAACGCCTCAAGCAGTACGCCAAAGCGCTTGGGGCCGCTTAAGAGGTTGTAAACGATCATGAGCGTCCACATATCGCCAATCAAGCGCATGGCGCGACCCATGGGATGCGTGGCACAAGTTTCTGACTGTTCGGTTGTCTGCGCGTGGTTCATTGTACTCATGCAACAATTATACCATATTTCCTCCTAATATATCCTTGACAAGAGTGACTTTCCAATATATAATTATTTCCATATTGGAAACAATACTACATAAGGAACTAACGTAAGAAGTGGTAGGTTCCTCTTGCTGTTGCTGGTGAAGCAACGGATGATATGTTTCATGTATTACTTTTTCGGGAAGGAAGGAATGAACAATGAACATTGTACTTTGGGTTGTACAAATTCTGCTGGCCCTTGTGTTTGCAATGGCTGGCATAATGAAAGTATCGCAGCCATTTGAAAAACTGGCCCAAAACATGAAGTGGGTCAAGAATGTTGGACTCCGAGGAGTACGGCTGATCGGTATATTAGAAATACTGGGAGCAATCGGGCTTATTCTCCCGGCCGTAACGGGTATATTACCCTGGTTAACACCAGTTGCAGCGATCGGTTTAGCATTGACGATGATTGGAGCCATGATCACTCATGGGCGACGAGGAGAATTTCCTAATATGGGCTTCAACCTCGTCCTGCTGCTATTAGCCGTTTTCATCATATACGGGCGTTTTGTTGCGGTTCCGCTATAGCCCGAGCGCGATATTCATATGGGCTTGAGAAGCGCCTTCGCAGCCGTACGTCTCATTTGGATTAGATCTTGATAGCGTATCCCATATATAAGTTCGACGTGTCCTTACTTCTGGCAAGATCTATGCGTTTCGCCGCTTCTTTGAAGGACAGTTCGCCTCGTTTGCGTTTACGAAGCAGATTGATAAGTGTGAGGGGGTTGGTCGCGGGAACCAATCCGACAATTTCTTTGTGTACAAGCCCATGCTTTTCCATGTGTGCTTGCAGCTCTTGAGGTTTGATGAACATCTTCCAATCGTGGAGATTCGCAGGCATGACACTGGTGGCCTTCCATTCCTGCAGTAGCTTGATGGAGATGAGCTTGCTCATGAATGTGCGATTAATGGTGTCGTAGAAAAAGATGCCGTCCTTCTTGAGGACGCGCGCAATTTCCGAGATGACCGCCTCGAGATCATTTACATGCTCCAGCACATCACAGCAGTACACGATGTCAAAGTATGCATCGGCAAAGGGAAGTCTTTCGCCAACTCCTTCGCGATACTCAATAACAAGGCCTTCCTGTACTGCATGGGCTCTCGCAACGGCGAGCGAAGGTTCAGACGGGTCGATGCCAGTAACGTGACAACCAAGGCGGGCGAACTCCTCAGCCAGCAGTCCTCCACCACACCCTACGTCAAGCGCCTGTTTGTCTTTGGGGTCGATCTTGAGCCGATCCACCAGGACCTCAACAAAGTAGCCGAAACGGCCAGGATTGAGAAGGATACGCAGGGCGTTGAGTATCTCATGCTCATCCCACCACGTCCAGGCTAGCTGATCGTAGAGTTCATTATTAACTGGCATGTATGCCTCTTTTCTGACCGGATGTATCCCTTTTGTAGCCGTGTATACCTTTTAAACGGATCAAGCTTCCAGCGTCTCTGATTGTACTATACTACGCTTTTGCAGCTCCCGACCAGGGGTCTGAGCATCTCCAGGTTGTAGATCAGGTGTTTCGTACTCGAGAATCCACATGAGGATTTTTAATAGCACAT
>CATPCK010000533.1 GCA_955652655.1 uncultured Ktedonobacteraceae bacterium
ACTTTTCTGCTTGTCCTATCCCTTAAATCCAAACTCTCGCAGCCGCTTTTCCACTGCATCCATTGCCTCGGCCAGTTCAGCCTCCTGGAAAAAGCCGAGGTGACCCACGCGGAAGATCTTGCCATCAAGGTGTTCCTGTCCTCCGCCCAGGACAACCCTGTCCTGTTCGCGCAACTTTTTCAACATGGCTTTTGTATCGATGCCTTCAGGTGTCAAAATCGCGGTGACGGTGTTCGACGCATTAGCATGGTCGGCGAGTAGGTGTAATCCCATGTCTTTCGCTCTTTGGCGTACATAATCGCCGATACCTTGATGCCGTGAAAAAATTGCTTCACGACCCTCAGCAAGCATCATTTCCAGCGCTACGTCCAGGGCATAGAAGATGGAAACAGGTGGAGTGGTTGGATGCTGACCAATCTCAAGTTTTTTGCGTGAACTGGCCCAATCAAAATAGAAGCGTGGCAGTTTGGCAGACTTGCTGGCTTCCCATGCTCGAGGGCTGGCGGCAATCATCATTAGTCCGGGGGGAGTCATCCATCCCTTTTGCGAACCCGTGAAAACAACATCGATATCCCAGGGGTCCATTTCCAGTGGCACGCATCCCAGTGAACTGACGGCATCAACGGCAATCAAGGCGTCAGGGGTGAGCTGCCGCACAAGTGCTGCCAGGGTTTTTACATCATTCATTACCCCTGTCGAGGTTTCATTATGCGTCATCAGCACACCACTGTACGGTTTGAGAGTTTTCAGCCGGGTCTCAATGATGTTTGGATCGGCTGCCTGCCCCCAGGGAAACTCAATACGCGAGACTTGTAGGCCGTAAGCCTCGGCAATTTTTGCCAGGCGGTTGCCAAAAGATCCAATGGTGATGACTACGACATGATCGCCAGCCGAGAAGAGGTTGGCAATAGTAGATTCTTGTCCGCCTGTACCTGAAGCAGGGTATGTTAGAACTGGTGAAGAGGTCTGGAAAAAATATTGCAAGCGTGCCGTGACGCGCCGTACAATAGCGGCAAACTCTGGCCCGCGATGGTTAATCATTGGGCGCGCCATTTCCGCCAGTATCACTGGTGGTACAGGTGTTGGGCCAGGGATGCGCAGATTTTGTTGCGGAATAGGTTCGCGAGCTTCAACTTGAGGAATAGGTATCGCTTTTTTTCGTTCTTGAATGGTCATATTTCTTCTCTCCATCTATAATTGGTTCAGGATTCAGCCCTATATTTGTGATCGATATCGCCCCATCACAAAAAAAATAGCGGCGGATAACTCTTCTGTTATCCGCCGCACTGCTTGATAACTTTATTCCAGAGTATAGCATACAGTGGGATGATGTCAAACTGGCTAACTTTTGATTTATCGGCAAACTCTCACCGAGGAAGGCAGGCAAATGAAGTGTGCCATGAGGAAGACCACTTGCGATTGTTGAACTCCACAGTCTACAATTTCGAAGAGAAGCAATTGAGGGAATGGATGATCACATCTATACTGGCGTTTATTACACATCAGTTGCGGGCGCACAGAAAACATCTGGTATTGACCTGATATACGGTAAAGGATATAAGTATGCGACGGACAAAAATCGTCTGTACCATCGGCCCCGCTACCAGCAGCGAAGAAAAACTGGAACAACTGGTTTTCGCTGGCATGAATGTAGCACGCCTGAATTTTTCGCATGGCACACATCAGGAACACGAGCAGGTCATTGAACGTGTACGGGCTATTTCTGCACGCCTTGATTGTGCAGTGGCTATTTTACAGGACTTACAGGGACCGAAGATACGCACAGGTGCTCTTCAGGATGGGAAACCCGTCACACTTGCCAATGGTGCGCAAGTGACGATTACTACGCGTGATGTTGTGGGTGATAGCCAGGTTATCTCGACGACTTACACGCCTCTACCAAAGGACGTGAAGATCGGTGACCGTATCCTGCTTGATGATGGTCTACTGGAATTACGTGTAGTCAGCACAAGCGAAACCGATATCCAGTGTGTAGTCGTGTATGGCGGCGAACTTGGAGAACATAAAGGCATCAATTTACCAGGTGTCGCGGTAAGTTCTCCAGCTTTGACAGAGAAGGATCGTGACGATTTGCGGTTTGGTATTGCTCACGGCGTCGATTACGTGGCACTAAGCTTTGTGCGCAGGCCAGAGGATGTGCGTGAGGCCAAACAACTGATCCAGCGCTATGCGACAGAGGTGTATGGGGAAGAAGGAAGGTGGTATATTCCGCTTATCGTTAAAATAGAGAAGCCGGAGGCGGTCGAACGTCTTGATGATATTCTGGAAGAAACTGACGGCGTGATGGTAGCACGTGGTGATCTGGGCGTTGAAATGGCACCGGAGAAAGTCCCTTTGATTCAAAAGCGTATTATCGTTCGGTGTAACGAGCGAGGTTTGCCAGTCATCACAGCTACACAGATGCTTGAATCGATGGTGACGAATCCCCGTCCTACCAGGGCCGAAGTAAATGACGTGTCAAATGCTATACTTGATGGGACTGATGCCGTCATGCTTAGCGCTGAGACCTCAATAGGCGCTTATCCTATTGTGGCGGTTCAGATGATGGTACGCATAGCACTTGAAACCGAGGCCAATTATTACGCTGTTGGACGACCTATCCATAAGCACCACTCACTTGCTCATGCCGTTAGTCATGCTGCACGTGCGCTTGCAGAAGATACGAACGTGCAAGACATTGTTGTCTTCACAAGGACTGGAAATACCGCTCGTCTCATTTCAAAAGATCGCCCCCGCGTACCCATTCTGGCGTATACCCCCTCTGAACATGTCTATCATCAACTCGCTCTGTGGTGGGGAGTGTGGCCCTATCGCATCAGCATGCAGGGAACAACAGAGGAGCTAATAGCGCTTGTCGAAAAGCAGTTGCAAGAGGATAAACTCATACAGCGTGGAGAGTACGTGGTGATCATGGGTGGTTTGCCTATCGCAAGTCAGGCGCGTACGAACTTTGTGAAATTGCATAGAGTCGACGACGGCCGCGAGACCACTAAAAATTGACATTGACAATTCCCGCTCTGCATGCTATCCTATTGAAGCCGTAGTTCAGGGGCGCTGTATGCGCCGCGCTCGAACGTGGTGCTGCAATAATTACAGACCCCAAAGTGGGGAAGAGGTGAGAAAAACAAAGCATGACTGTCAAAATTCGCTTAAAACGTATGGGTATGAAGAAGACGCCCAGCTATCGTGTTGTCGTTGCCGATTCGCGTTTTCCGCGCGACGGTCGTATTATTGAGAATCTTGGTTGGTACAATCCCCTGGTAGAACCATCCATCATCAAAATTGATGAAGAGAAGACGCTTGGTTGGCTGAAGAATGGCGCACAACCTTCTGACTCTGTGGCTCAACTCCTCAAACGCACGGGATTGCTGGCGCGTTTTGAGCAGGCGAAAGCCGCTGCCAAATCTGAAGCTGAATAATATCATTAACAATAGGGGTTGGATTGGATATGCGTAAACTGGTTGAGTACATCGCTCAGTCGCTCGTCGATGATTCATCCGCTGTACAGGTGCGCGAAGTGCGCAATGATCGCAATGCCCTGGTATTGGAATTACATGTTGCACCAGATGATTTTGGCAAAGTGATTGGTCGCCAGGGGCGAGTTGCCAGGGCGATGCGTACATTGCTGCGTGCAGGCGGAGCTCGTGAAGGTCGCCATACCTCATTAGAAATCTTGTAGAGGACATCGTCTGTGCCAAAGCTAAATGAAACAGATTGGGCTACTATTGGAAAAGTGGTAGCCCCTTTTGGTATACACGGTGAGGTCAAAGTTCTTTCGCTGACTGATATCCCCAATCGCTTCGCGGAACTGGAAGTGATTTATCTCGGTTCTGATCATATCCCTTACCCCATCAAAAGCGTCCGTCCTTATAAAGGGGATATGGTTGTGTTGAAATTAGCAGGCATCGAGGATGCTACCACTGTCGAGACAATACGCAACCTTGACCTCAGCATTCCCCTGAGCCAGCTGGCACCATTACCTCCAGATTCCTACTACCAGCATGATATCATCGGGTTGGAGGTGGTGACGATAGACGGCCAGAATGTGGGGAAGATAGTCAATATCATGGTGACGGGAAGCAATGATGTGTATATCATCAAGGGGAAGGTGGCTGGGAGGGAGATCTTGATTCCCGCGATCAAAGACGTGATCAAGCAAGTTGACCTTATCCATAAGATGATGTATATTGAACCAATGAAAGGTTTGTTGGATGACGTTGAAATAGTTTCCAACGCTGAAGAGGAGGATGAACAATCGGTAGAAACTGCCGATAGTTGAAATAATACTACCAGGTTCCGTGTTCTCTATAGTGGAACTTAATGAAACCCAGGTACGCTTAGAGGCGTATAGCTGGTAGATAACAAGGAAGAGGAACCATGTACACATCATGGTGACCCGTTGCTATAGTGAGGCACAGTATATTTGTAGGGAGGTTATCTCATGGCTGACCGTACCCCAACTTTTGCTGACATATGTAGCGCAATAGCTAATGGCCAGATTGCTGTTACAATTGAGGACTCGATGTATCAGTTGAATGCATATGAACTGCGTCGTTACCTCAATAAATTTCGTTCTTTACCCGTTATTTCTAGCGCAGTTGACCAGGAATCCTCTCCACATTCTGATACACAGAACTGGTCTGTTTCGATCCAGTCTTCCGTTGCGTAGGCCCGAGTGGCCGTTTTTTTTTAGGTTTTTCAGGCTGGGGCGGTTGCGCAAAAGGCAGAGAAGAACTATAATTGATAAAGCCTGGAGGCTCAAGGCTTTCGGGTAAAGAAATCAACTGCTATGTTCGAGTTTTTTTGCCTTACAAGTCAACGCGAGACCGCGAATACTGCAGGTGTGATACAGGCATTACGCCTGGCGATGTAGAAAGGTTGTTCATGGAGCCACTTGATACAGACATGGAAGATACTATGCGTGAACCGCGTCGAGCATCTTCTGGTTCACGGCTAAATGCATTATTGGTTCTCC
>CATPCK010000534.1 GCA_955652655.1 uncultured Ktedonobacteraceae bacterium
ATACATCTTTTTGTTTTGAAAGGTGCAACTTCTTCGCGAGAGCCACAATATCTGCATCATCCTTAGGCCGACTAGCCATAATCTTCGTGACAAACAAATAATCCAATCCAGGCGTATAAACATGCAGACCAGGAAACTTTTTCCACAGTCTCATAGGCGGTTGTCTTATGAAACCGTAGGTAAAACCAGCTGCTGTACTATCTAACCAACCAATCGGCAAACCCTCACGCTCTGCGACGATTGTTGCTGCTTGAGAAATGGCCACAAAATCCGGTAAAAAGAACGTATCGATATCCTGGGTACTATCGCGATTTCCAACGGCAATTATCATCGCCGCTCCTCCGAGTAGCAGTATCTTGAATGTTATCCCTCTCTCGTTTAAGACATGCCCAACCATCCGTAAATACTTTTCAATGTCTTGTTTATTCAAAGCACCGCTCCACGGCCAGGCGCATTTGAGGAGTCAATAACTCCGCTGGTATATATTTTGCTATCCGGGCAAACACATCCTGAGCCTTTGAGATTTGTAGCTGCGTTGCCAATGCTCGAATATCTTCGATATCTCGAGGGGAGTTAGCCGTAGCGACCTTCATTGCAAGCATATCATCCAGCGGCGATAAGTAGACGCGCACCCCCGGATATTCTAACCATTTTTCATGGGGCGGTTGCAAAAAGAAGAATTGCCCGACCGCCCGCCTCAACCAATCGTCTGGTAAGCCTTCACGGCTTGCTATATTCGCCGCCGCCTCACAAGTGGCTGCTCCGTCCCCTCCAAAATAAACATCAAAATCCTTGCGCCTTTCGATAGCCAGACTCCCTTTTCCAGAACGTTCGAGGTGAGCATCAATATCTATAATTCTCTCCGGCCGCTGAACGTCGAGGAATAGCACCACTTCATCAGCAACTAGAATCTCAGCCGTCACCTGTTTTTTTTGCAACTCATGACCAAGCATGCGTAAGTACTTTTTAATGTCATTCCTATTCACTCGCGATGCCCCTCGTGAACCATTTGCAACTCCTTGAGATTGGATTGATCGTTGGACATTATTACACACTTAGCACTACCAAGAACCTTGTATATGCTGCATGTCTTTGATCACCTGAAGCGGTATAAGGCATGGATGTCATCGTGCAAAATACCAATCTATATCTGCGAACCAAAAAGGGACTACATTGGCTTAAAGGGCTACCCAGCAGAGCGCATCCCTCTTTTTCCCGTTTCTGTTGAGAAGTGTAACACAGGGGGCATTGACCTGTCGAGGGTTTGGGTTTGCTGCTAACTTCGGGTCATTTTGCAATTTCTTTGTGATTTTCTTACAGTTTTCATACAACTTCTTGTATCTTCTCTGCTACACAATATGTTGTATTGGTTGAAGGTGAGCGTAAGTCAGGGGCACTTATTTATCGTGGAAATTTCACGTGGCCTTCGTGCTCTTCATTCAAGTCATGGGCTTTGCAAATGGATAACGAGCAAGAGACAAACGTATCCGGCGTGGGAGCATCATTGTCCTCATCCATTGATACTTCCTCGTCGCCGGAGTCCATTGTGGCCACTGAGCCTCCTTCGACTGGCGCGGCATCATTGCCTCCTCTACCGCTGCCTCAATCACCCCAAAAAACGAAACGCAAGAAGCGCCGGCATTTGGTCAGAGCATTCATTATCGTTGTGCTGGTGTTGCTCCTTCTCAGCGGGGGAGCAGCTGCCTACGGCTACTACTATTTTGAGACCAACATCCAGAAATCCCTCTCCACGATGATTCACCCGGTACAGCGCGCTAAAGAAGAGCCGCAGCTTGCCATCCCTATCCCTACGAACAGCGCCGTCAGCGGGCGTGTATGGAATATCCTGTTGTTGGGCAGCGACAACGACCAGAAATTCAATTTCCCGGACATCCTGACCCAGGTTCTGATGGTCGTACACATCGATACGATCCATGATACCGTGACGATGCTCTCCATCCCGCGCGACTCGTGGGTCTACGTGCCCCAGGTCGGCGGTATGCACAAGATCGACCAGGCATTTTTGCTGGGCGCGGGGCAGCACAACAGTTTTGATAACGGGGTACAGCTGGCTCGTTTGACGGTCGAGAAAGATTA
This sequence comes from uncultured Ktedonobacteraceae bacterium, assembly GCA_955652655.1. Taxonomy (GTDB): domain Bacteria; phylum Chloroflexota; class Ktedonobacteria; order Ktedonobacterales; family Ktedonobacteraceae; genus UBA11361. Next base: position 2,098 of record CATPCK010000534.1, read on the forward strand.
TGGTATCCCCATCGACCGTTATGCCTGGGTTGGGTTAAACGGCTTCGTCAAGGCGATCCATACGCTGGGCGGCGTCGATATCGACGTTACACACCCTATCGTCGACGACACCTATCCGGAAGATACCGGCAGCAGCGGCAACACTCCTTACAAGTATCAACGTCTCTATCTTGCGCCGGGGCCCCAGCACCTGGACGGCGAGCAGGCGCTAGAGTACGTGCGCTCGCGCCATGCCGATCTCGTGGGCGATATCGGCCGCACACAGCGACAGCAGCAGATCCTGGAGGCGCTCAAGCAGAAGCTCAATTTGACCACCGTCCTGACGAAAATTCCGCAACTGCTCGCTGATATGAGTGGCTACATCTATACCGATATCAGCGAGCAAGAGCTCCTGGGGTTTGCCCTTTTCGGGCGCACGTTTCCCAGCAATCAAATCAAGCATATTACACTGGGGCCTGGCTCCGGCAATCAGGACTATGGCGATGAGGTGAACATCTATGATCCGTCGGCGGGAGCAGGGCAGGATGCGATTATCCCGCGCTGCCAGAACATCCAGCCGGTAATCAATCGCCTCTTCGGCCTGGGCAGCGCGCAAAGCTGCCACGTGAACGGGTAAACCATGTCCAAAAAGCTACTGCTGGCGCAGGTACTTTCACTTTCAGTTCCTCTCGCAGATACTTAGAAGCATCATCTCTCGAGTGGATTGTTCGCAACTTTGCGAAGAATAAGCTGCGCTTCGGCGGGCACCTCAATATGCATCCAGTATTGTGGATTATATTTCCCTTCTAACACAATATGGAACAGTTTTGTCCGTATAAACTGTTTGCCTTCAGGTGATTTTGCTGTTTCCGCTTCCATTCGCGCGCGCTCTTTGCAATGTTTCAAATGCTGTGACATTTTAGCCTTCTCAAATTCGCCCCGGCAAAATTTGCAAATGCCTGCATAACTCGGTTTTACTTTCGTTTGTTCTGTCATAGTTTTTCTCCTCAGATGTCCCTGATTCTCTGTCCCTGTATATTCCATTATATGTGATAGAATGCTTTTTTAGCGACAAATCGCTTGTCGCGAAGGTCGCATTTCCGCCCGTAAGGAGAAACTATTTTAGTGAAGCAGTCTATACTTATTTTCCATGGCTATCTGCTACGCGGCACTGGATCAAACGTCTATAATGCGAACCTGGCACGTGCGCTCGTTCAACTTGGTTATGAGGTACATCTTTTCACACAGGAGCAACATCCAGAAACCCTTGACTTTGTCGATTCTGTAGTAGATTGTGATAATGACGCCATTATTGTCAGGTTGCAACGCGCACCCCGCTTCCAGGGTCGATGTACTGTCTATCGACCCAACATCGGAGGATTGTTACCCGTCTATGTACGGGATCGCTACGAAGGATTCGTGGTACGCACCTTCCCTGAGCTGACAAACGAAGAACTTGAACGCTATATTGCAATGAACGTTGCAGCCGTACGAGGTGTTGCTTTGGCCACAAAACCAGGTCTTGCTTTTGCGAATCATGCCATCATGGGGCCGTATATCTTGCATCGCGCCCTCGCCGGCTTACTACCGTATGCAGTAAAGATTCACGGCAGCGCCCTGGAATATACCATCAAACCATACCCACGCTTCCTACCATATGCACGTGAAGGGATCCTTGGTGCTCATGCAGTGCTTGTCGGAAGTGGACATATTGCGGCGCGACTCTTTGCTACGATTGATGAGCCAGAACTTCAGTCGCGTGTCCGTCTCGGGCCACCGGGAGTTAACGTAGAAACTTTTGCGCCGCGAGATCAGCAGGCAAGAATTGCAGGACTTCAACAAGTAATCGCCTCCCTCGGCTCAAGGGAAAAGACCGGTTTTGACAAAAGAGCAGCTAAGGGCATTAACACCTTAATGGAGCAAGACACGCTTGAGTGGCCAGAGATCCTCTCAATTCGCCAGGGGTACGATCCCGATGGAATCGACGAGCAGGCCTCCCAAAACATTGCGATACTTGATCCAACCCATAATCGTATCGTTGCCTATGTCGGCAAGCTGATTGTTTCAAAGGGTGTTGATCTGCTTCTCTGTGCATGGCCTCTTGTCCTCGCTCGTCAACCACGCGCCAAACTTCTCATCGTCGGCTTCGGTACATACCGTGAAGGACTCGAATTATTGTTACGAGCAATTGAGCAGAGAAACCTGGCTGTCATCCGCCAGATAGCACGGCTCGGTCGAGCATTAGAGGGTGAGGAGGCCGATCATCTCGCATATGTAGAGGCATTCTTCGATGGTTTGACAGGCGCTGCATATGATGATTACTTCCTCGCCGCACGTAATATCAGGCACACACTCATCTTTACCGGGAAGCTCGATCATGATATCCTGGTTGACCTGCTACCTCTAGCGGAGGCCCTCGTTGTGCCGTCTACGTTTCCAGAAGCATTTGGTATGGTAGCCGTAGAAGCTACAGCTTGCGGTGTTTGGCCCATTGTGGCGAATCACTCCGGGCTTGCGGAGGTAGCCGGGGCACTCTCCCACGTGATATCTTCAGAACATCAGAGACTGCTCTCGTTCAAGGTCGGTCTAAATGCTATACGAGAGATTGCAGAACGTATCAATATCTGGCTTGCTATGCCTTCTTACGAACGCGAAGGCCTTACGGCTGCAACGAGGAAGCTCACAGTGGAAATGTGGAGCTGGGAGGGTGTAGCCCGTACAGTTCTTGCTGCCTGCGCTGGCCGAATAGACGAGTTGCCCGTTCCAGTATTGCCGTAAGAGCACGATCTGCATCTCCCTAAATAGACTCTGTGATGCGTTGATCCTGCCATAAGAGTTGGACGAATGAACCAATGAAAAGCGCGATACCGGTCCAGAGAACGATGAGAGATGGGAAAAAGCCAAAAGATAGCACTGATGTAGAGGCGTAGATTCCAAACCTATAACTCGTTATATCGACCCCTCCATTTGAGATCGATGCGGGGAAAATGAGGGATGAGGTAACCGTAACGATAAACAATGTCTCTGAAAGGGCAATAAAAAAGATTCTTCTTGCCTCTTTCAAGACTTGTACTATCGAATGGCCCTTGATAAATTTCTTAATATTGTGTACTTCGATGAAGACATAGATGAAGGAGCCAAAATAGGTAAGCAGTGCCAAAAAGCCCCAGTTGAAAACGCTACTTTGAATACCAATATACCAGGATTGATCATTGAGCAGTAGAGGAAGTAGACCAACGATAGCTGCTCCTAGTAGGCGTGGTAGCAACAGCTGAGAATACAACCAGCGCCTGCGCATAATCTGTGTGAAGATAAAAAGGAGGAGGAGCAAAAGGAGCATATACCATATCAGCATAGCTATGAATTCTGGGCTAGATGAATCGAGCGCAGGAGGACATTTTTTGATGATCGGGCCAGGTGAACCAAGTATAAGAGGACACTTTTGTCCTGTTAGCCAATGCTGGTAAGCATAAATGGAAGGAAAGATCAATAACACTATCTGGAAAAATAGGAATAAATACGGCCTGCGATGTAGGACCAGGAAGAACCACAGTAAAGGGTCTTTGCTTTTAGCCTTGAGCCAGAAATTAGCTGAACTATCAAGATCATATATTCTTAAGTAATGACCCGAAATGAGGCTGATCACATGCATTAATCGCCCATAACCATCTTCCTTAAATTGCCTTACGTTCGCTTGATCCGGCCGTGTTAGAGAAATTTCATTCTTGACATCCGTAATGATACCGTTCAGTCTTTCTAACTTCTGTTCAACGGTTTCAAAACTGCTCAAAATTGGCTCGAGATACTCCTTCTGTTCCTCGAGATCCAGCTCTTTTTTTACGATAAATGTGCAAATGTCGGGGACAAGCGAGATATAGATGCCCAGGTTAGCATTTTCCTGCTTTATTAACTTAACCAGGGCTTTCGAGAGGCCAGAGAAGACATCAAAAGTTGTTGGATCGGCACTCATGGCATATTCCTGGATGTGTGAGTAGTTGTGAATAAAGTATTCGATGTAGGTAGGATCGCTCCTAAGAGCCTTTTTGAGCATCACCTGGCTCGTTTGAACAGGAGATTTATCAAAATTGTCACTGGGGATACGGACTCTTAATTTTTCTTGACCGGGATGGGGGAAAATGGCCTCATAATACCCATTATTGGGAGAAGTAATTACTTCGAAGATGAAAAGAGCGTGTTTAAGCTGTTGGTGCAGGCCGTACAAGTTTGGTATCTCATTTTCTGTGAGGCCGTGTTCTTGTACCTCATGTTTTTCTTTTTCTGTCCACTTAAATAATGCATATAACACATTTAAGTACGTTGGATGCGCATCTTCATCAATTTGTATCTCAAGGAGTTGGGGTATGGCGCCAAGAAGTTCATTTAGCTCTTGAGGTTGGGTTTTGCGTAAGTACGTGAAGCGAATGTACCAACCGCCAATATTGTCTTGCTCACCAGGCAATTCTATATGAAATATTGTCTTAACAC
>CATPCK010000535.1 GCA_955652655.1 uncultured Ktedonobacteraceae bacterium
GATCGAGTTTGGTCACCCCAATATTCAGGTCGTTCACAATAGGTGGCAGCGCCGTCACCACGACCGTCTGGTCCATTGCCGTAAAGAAGACACCGATACAGGCCATCGTCAGAGCTGCCAGGGCAGCGCCTCTCCCGCCCGCAGGTGTCTTTGTCGGTGTCGTAATCTTTTTGAAAGCGTGTGTAACCTGAGCGCTCAGTGAAAGTCGCTGCACATCACTTGTTTCTTCGTTACTGGGTCCCGCTGCGCCCTGCGTTTGTGAATTGGCATGAAGATCACGTTTGCGCAGGCTTGAAGTAGTCTCTTTGTCGTCTTCTAAAGTGTACATCATCCCCCCGGTCATGATGAAAGATGAATAATAACTGTATCAGTCAGGGGGAAAGCGATGATGAATGATCTATGAATTCACCGCTCTCCCCTGACTGCCCATTGTGACGCTCTACGAATACTAAGGGAGAATAACTTTTATATGTGTGGGGCTGTGATACTCACATTTTCATTGTAGTTCGATAGTAAGAACGTGCGAGTTGTCTGCGCGGTATCACCGGCTGCTGCCTGTCCCGTTACCTTGAGCTGATAGGGAAGCGCATCTGCCTTGCCTACGCAGGTGCTCATCTGCAACATCGCGCCCGCTGGAACGCCGCCACCTGTGAAAAACGCCAGGTACCTGGCATTGAGCTGGCCGGTCACGCGCCAGCAAGGGACTCCATTCACGGTATCATCGCTCGGCTGGCTGACGTTCCGTGCTTTGTTGATAAGAGAGAGGATGCCTGTATCAGGGTTTGTGAGGGTGCGAGGATCAAGCACCCCTTTGATGACACGCCACTGCCCGGTGATGGGGTCAGTGATAAACTGGTTGCCACCCACGCTGATCAGGTTGACTGTGACGGATTGGCCGGAGAGCATAACGGTCGCCTGCCCCTTCACCTTATCTGGCATGACGACATCGCCATTGGCGCTGCGAATCTGCACCTGCTGTGCTGTGACGGAGCCAGGATTATCTTCCTTCATCACGACATGAAATGCGCTCACACTGCGAAAATTCTTCTGCAGCGCGGTCAATAACTGCTGCGCTGTCGGTCTAGTACCATCGGCCACGGCAGTAGTATTATGCTGCCACGGCAGTGAACAACCGCTAAAAAGCAGCGCGCTGGCGAGAAAAAGCATCATAAAAATAAGAATACGCCCCACTAGTATACGCGATGAAAACATTGGTAATGCCTCCCCAAATCTGGTCTATAGATTAGCCTTGCTGAAACAAATCAACGCAATCTATAAAAGCTTTGGTGGCACTGGTACTTTATTACCTGTGAGGTCCTACCCATTCCTCACCACAAACTCTATATTTTCTCCAATTTGGCGAAATCCATACTTAACCGCTTTTTGCCCGCCTTGCCCTGAAACTGCACTTCCACAAATTCGGTATTCTGCTCCATCTCGCTCTTGAGAATAATCCCCTCACCAAATTTATCATGCCGTACCCTATCACCAGGCTGATACTGCTGCTCCTTTGGCTTCGCGGGCGGCGGTGGCGGTGTTACCTTCTTTCCCGCTGGTGGAGATGGCGGTACGGTCGGCGAAGAATACGAGCCAGTGCGCGGTGCCCAACTCGGCGGGATAATACGGCCCGGTTTCGCGGCGCTGCTACTTCCACCACTGGCAGGCCTGCCACTGCCAAACGTGCGGCCGGTATCGCGCGAATAGCTAGTATCCTGGTTGTAGTCATCATCATCCCAGTTCCTATCGCGGCGCTGTCTCTGAGTGGTTCGCCCGCCAGTATCCGAGCGAGTTCCGCCCGCTCCGCGTGTGTTCGCCGAGGGACTTGAGACGAGGTGCACAGGAATATCGCTCAGGAAACGCGAAGGCTCGGTTGGATGACTTTCGCCGAAAAATGAACGGCGATAGGCTCGTACCAGGTAGAGACGGTGCATGGCACGGGTAAAACCGACGTACGCCAGGCGGCGTTCCTCCTCCAGTTGTTCCGGCTTATCAACCGAGCGCGCATGTGGCAGGGAACCTTCATCCATACCAACGATAAAGACGACTGGATACTCCAGCCCCTTGGCGGCGTGCAGGGTGATCAGTGTCACCGCGTCATTTTTCTCTTCCTGGATCAGTCTCCCGTCCTCCCCCGTCTGTGTCGTATCCGCCCCACCTACCAGCGCAACGTTCTCCAGGAACAATTCAAGGGCGACGTGCGTCTCGATTTCGGAGTAGTCTTCGGCGACCCGGCGCAGTTCCAGCACATTGGCCCAACGGTCTAAATCCCCCGCTGGGCTATCACGCAGTTCAGGCCCCAGGCCGGTCTTCTCCGCGATTCTATCCAGCAGTTCCGGTAGTGGGAGCTCATCGAGCGCATTCGTGAGATCGGTCATCATGCGTCCAAACTCGGTTAGAGCGGTCTTCGCTGCCTTCCCAAGCGTCGGATGTTGTTCAGCCTGCTGTATAGCCTGGTACAACGTGACGTTTTTTTCGTTCGCCCAGAGTTGCAGTTCGCCAAGCGTTCTCGGGCCGATCTTGCGGTTGGGCACATTGATGATACGTTTCAGGCTCAGCTCATCATGGTTATTAAGCAGCAAACGCAGGTAGGCCACCATATCCTTAATTTCTTTGCGTTCGTAGAACTTGCGGCTGCCAATGACCTTGTAGGGAATGTTTGCCCGCAGAAATTGTTCTTCGATGGCGCGGGATTGCGCGTTGGTGCGATACATGACAGCCACGTCGCCGCGCTTCTCTATCTCTCCCCGCGCCAGCAGGCGCGTGATCTCACGGGCCGTGAAGAGTCCCTCCTCTTCTTCGTTATAGGCCTCGTACACCATGATCTTCTCGCCCGAGCCCAGCGCCGTCCAGAGCTTCTTATCCTTGCGCGCCCTGTTGCGCCGCACCACGTTCTGAGCCGCGTCGAGGATGGACTGCGTCGAGCGATAGTTCTGCTCCAACATAATGATCTTCGCACGCGGAAAATCTTCTTCAAAGCGGATCACGTTTTCGGAACTCGCTCCGCGCCAGCTATAAATCATCTGGTCATCGTCGCCCACAACACACACATTGCCCAGGCCTTCATGCCTGTCGCTCGTGCCATAGCCAAGCAGGCGTATCAGCTTATATTGTGGAAGGTTGCAATCCTGGAACTCATCGACATGTATATACTGCCAGCGCATCTGGTAATGGTGAAGGACATCCGGTTGACGCCGCCATAATTGCTCGGTGAGCAAGAGCAGATCATCAAAGTCGACGCTGTTATTGGCGCGCAGCAGCTTTTGATAGACCTTGTAGACGCGTGCCGCCACCTCTTCAATATATTTTGCCGCCTGCTCGGCCATTTGCTCCGGCCCCAGCAAATCATTCTTGGCACGTGAGATCAACCCCTGCATCGAGGCAGGTTTATACTGCTTCTCATCCAGATTCAAATCTTTCACCGCCTGTTTAATCAGCATGGTCTGGTCATCGGTATCAAGGATGACGAAAGACTTGTTGAGCCCAAGGGGAGCAAGATGATCCGCTTCAATACGTAAAACGCGTGCGCAAATGGCATGAAAGGTCCCGATGGTCATCTCCTTGGACTCACTGACACCCACCAGTTTCTCCAACCGCTCGCGCATCTCCTTCGCAGCCTTGTTTGTAAAGGTAACGCCGAGTATGCGCCATGGAGAGATATGCTCATGCTGTACAAGGTAGGCCATGCGGTGAGTGATGACGCGGGTCTTGCCGCTCCCCGGTCCGGCCAGAATAAGCAGCGGCCCGTCTGTTGTCGTAACAGCCCTCTTCTGGGGCTCGTTTAGCCCTACCAGTAACTCAGTTTGTTCTATCGTCATCACCTATCTCCAACATAAAATATACGAGGCGCGTATTTCATCGCGCTAAATTGCAGATGTAATCCCTGGTATTGTATCACAGGTGGAGGTGATGGAATAGCAGTAAGATGGAATA
>CATPCK010000536.1 GCA_955652655.1 uncultured Ktedonobacteraceae bacterium
CGTTGAGGATCTGCCGCATATTCACGCTTCTGGGTCGACCTCCTGGCGAGGCCTCGGGAATCAACGGCTCAAGGATGGCCCATTCGGCATCAGAAAGATCGCTTGCATAGGGTTTCATGGGGGATAGTTCCTCCTCACTTTACGCCTCTTTTTCATTCATCTGCTTCTATTGTATCACATTTTCCCAAGCAGGCTCATCCTCTCCAGTTGGCTCCCCTGGCCTTCTCGTACAGCCTCTAGTATCATTATCGGCATCAAGTTCCCAGAAGGGCCCATTCTCGGGACTCGCAGCAACCAGTTCGAGCGTGATGACACGGTTGTCAGGTACAATAGAGGCGCCGTTTTGACGTGTTATAGGAACCAGTTTTTCATCACTTGCTCGATTGACACCGGAACAAAAAATCGGCATAGTTCAAGTATGACAACACCAAAGCCTTACACAAGGTTAGCATCTTCATTAGACCAGTTTACGCGCGAACTGGACAAAAGCCCTTTGACCATTCAGGCCTATCGCACCGATATTCAGCAGTTTCTCACCTGGCTGGCTGAGCATGATGTGACTGTCACCAAAGCGCACCAGGTAAAACGAAGTCATATCAACGAGTATCTGAGATATCTGGCGAACAATGGGCGCACCGGCACTACCCGCGCCCGAAAACTGGTCTCTTTACAACAGTTTTTTACGCATCTGGTGAAAGAGGACGTTCTCCCACACTCCCCCGCCGCGACAGTTGATCGACCTCGCAAGGAGCGCAAGCCGAAACAGTATTTACGACCTGATGAATATACGAGGTTGTTAGCGGCAGCAGGGGGATATCTCCGAGATTTTGCTCTCCTTCAGCTTTTTTTACAGACTGGCATTCGCGTCAGTGAAGCAGTAGCCATTCGTGTATATGAATTGGACATGGAGCACAAAACGCTGACGATTCACGGTAAAGGAAGCAAAGAGCGTGTGATCCCCCTTGAGAAGAAAGCTTTGCAAGCCTTGAAATCATATCTTTCGGTACGGCCTAAGACCACGGATCAGCACCTCTTCTTAAACTACCAGGGTAAAGGCCTCAGCATACGCGGAGTGCGGAAAATCGTGGAGAAGTACGTCAAACTCTCCGGTATTACAAAAAAGATTAGTTGTCATGGATTACGCCATACTTGTGCTACCAATAGAGCAGCGTTAGGGATGAATGCCTTTTGCTTGAAAACACTCCTTGGTCATGAACGCATTACCACGTCACAAGAGTATGTGCATATTGGCACGGAGGAACTACGAAAACCGATGGAGGTAACTAGCCTATGAAGCATTACACGCACTACCCAATGACAACTGAGAACTCCTTCCGTGTCCTACATTTTTTCAGAACCATGCGCTAGACTTTCAAGTGCCTGCCTTGATAGCATTGCCTTCATACCTATAGCATTGTCAACTTCAAAGGAACCTACAGCGAGTGGACCAATTTGTTGTAATTCAACGCCCGTTTTGAACCGACTTGTGCTCATTTCGTTTCGAAGTGATTGTAAAATGCTCTCTTCTGACTTTTTCCGTAGTTACGCTGGTCGTTTTATCAACAAAGTCCATTTTCGCTCAATGCCACTAAAGGACTTTTTCCGCAGTTATGGTGGAATTTTCCATGTTAGAAATGGGCTTTTCGGGAGTTTCGTGCTCGTTCTATGTTACAGTTACGATGGAAATCCCAAGCTTCGCACCCCATGATACCTCAAGTCGGTTGACATCTGATATAGATGAAAAACTAAGGGACGTTACTCTTACTATGTACGAGCAACTTTCTGATCTAGTTTTCTGCTAGTAATAAAGTTACGTATGGTAGCTCTATTGACCCCCATGATCCGGGCAATGGCACTGCATGAGACCTTCTTGCGGAGCAATTCAAGAATAGCGTCTTCTTTTCCAGTGAGTTTTGTGACTGTTGAAAGCCGTCCTCTTGGCCGTCCGAGTTGGGTTCCTTCAGATTTTTTACGGGTAAGGGCTTCTTTCGTACGCGATGAGATCATGGATCGTTCAATCTCAGCCGAGAGTGAAAAAGCAAAGGCCAGGACCTTGGAATTAATATTGTTACCGAGTTCATACCGTTCTTTGACCGTGAAAACCTTCACGTCCTTTTCCATCAGCTGATATAGTATGCTCATGACCTCCATTAAACTTCTTCCTAAGCGGGAGATTTCTGAAACGATGAGGATATCATTTGCCGTCATCCGTTCAAGGAGTGGACCGAGTTTTCGTAAGCGAGCCTTTTTCACTCCGGTGACTGTTTCATCTACCCATTCATCTATTTGTAATCGTTTCTCATCGGCGAACTTTAAGATTTCAAAGCGCTGGTTTTCTGTCGTCTGTTTGTCTTTGGAAATGCGGACATATGCATAAATCATGATAAATTTTTCCTCCTGTCGAAGAAAAGGTATCTATAACATTAATTTACACAATTTTTGCTGAAAAGAAAAGGGGGTTTACTATGACAATTTTTGCTGAAGAAAAACGGACGTTTTCTATCAGCAAACAAGGTATTACAAAGAGGCGGTAGCGCTTGATCAATGAGCTATGGATATCTTTCTTCATCATCAACTCAGATTGGTGCAGACCTTTGGGTTTACAGCGTTCACATATTGTAGCTGACTTTGACGTGAAAAGTAATAGGCTTACTTAGGACGTTTACAAAACACCATTTAGTAGGATGAATGCTCCAGCGAGCCTAACTCACGTTCGTTTCATGTTCAATGGTTAATACTTATGGAAAAGGTGACATAGTAGCGTGGTCAATTCAGGATAGCAGCCAATCGGGATTCGAGTTTAGCTTGAGATGGAGGGGTGGTCTGAATGTGCGCCACATGTACAGCGGGCAAGCAGCTCTTCCAGCCATGCGACTTGACGTTGCAAAGCGAGGATCATTTTTTTGAGCTGTATCAGTTCCTGCTGAGGTCGCTGCCCTCCTGATTTTGCAAGCTGAGCTTCCTTCTTAATAATACTCTCTACCATCTTCTGATCTTGCCCCATTAAAACGGGTCAAGATCATACAGTATAAGGTCGCTCCCACTCCTTGGGTTGAACCCAAACGCGTGCGGCGACGTGGCAAAGCAACTGCCTCTGATCAGATGCTCCCAAAACGACCGCGAGGTCGCCCTCGTAAGGTCGCTTGAGCACGTTCACCGGTTAGTGATATTGTTGGCGAATTCAAAAAATGGTGCTCACTTTGGGTGCGCCTATGCCTCCAACTTGAGTGTGGAAAATCAATTCGCCAACAATGAGCCATGCGCCGGAGGCGCACCACTGCGCATGAAATTGATAGTGCCCTACCCCTCATTTCAGGGGAATATCTTAGTGCGGTTGTACCAGTTACCCTCGTCTTTACTTATTTCACAGTTACGTTGGATTTTTTCATAGTTATGATGGAAGATTTTGATAGGGTAAGCACAAAAGACAGGAAAGGTACGGAAAATACTTATTTTACAGTTACGCTGGATTCCCATACTTATTACATAGTTAGAGTGGAATATTTTACGCATCGTTTTGGGTTTTTTAGCAACCTTGAGGGCATTTCTATTTCACAATTACGGTGGAATTCACGAGAAGCCTGACCCGGTCTCGGTCTCGCGTCCAAATTGCGTGGGATGTCTACTTAAAAAAAATTGGTCAAAAAGCCCTTTATTTTATCTGCGATCAGGTACACTAGCGGGTATATAAGGGCACGGCAGCCTACCAATGGTGGACCTGGCTACTGAATTGGGTGAAGTAGTAGCGAGCCTGTGATTGGACCAATTGAGTGTACTAAGCTGAGACTCCATTGGAGGTAAACAACAGCACACGAAATCTACTTCGTGTATTTTCCATCGTACGTACCTCGTGCCCTTCTGGACTCTATAGGAGGCCAAAGCATTGAGGCAAACGGAACAGACACCAAATTACGATTTCTCTTACCCATTTAACTCAACAACGACGACAAATACCAATCCCCTCGGCCAGGATACGCGTCCCCCTCCTCGCAAAGGGAAACTTGTGCCAATCCTTACAGTTGGCAGCGCAGTGCTTATTTCAGCCATCCTTGTCCTGGTTGTTGCGAGCCTGGGTCTTGGTACATTTCCGCCATCGGCTTTGTTCAAAAACACCTCTTCTGCTCATGCTCCGATAGTGCCCCCCAGCCAGGTTGTAGGACGTGTCTCCTTCAGTAGTAGTGGCCAAATTAATGAGAATACCAGTCAAGGTATTGCCGATCAAATCGAGCTCGATCTCTCCAATATCCGTGATCCTGCTGCCGGTAAAAGCTACTATGCCTGGTTGCTCAATGATGACCCCGTTGAAGGAAAAGCGCTTTTGCTTGGTCAACTCCCGGTGAGCCATGGTCAGGTACACTTCCACTATGCGGGAGACCAACTGCATACGAACCTGCTCGATGTAACCAATCGCCTGCTCGTGACGGAGGAAGATGCTGGAACGGTCCCCACAACTCCCTCGCTAGATACGAGCGCGTGGCGTTTCATGGCAGAATTTCCGCAGAAGCCGAATCCCCTGGATACTGTGCATCATTTTAGTCTGCTCAGTCATCTTCGCCATCTGCTGGCCTCAGATCCCACGCTGAAATCGTTGGGAATGCCAGGTGGACTGGATATCTGGCTCTTCCGTAATGTACAAAAAATTTTAGAGTGGTCAGGTAGTGCAAGAGATGATTGGGCAAGTCAAAATACCAGCCTCATGCACCGGCACATCCTGCGTATCCTCGACTATCTCGATGGTTTATCCTACGTCCAGAACGATGTACCTGTCGATTCTCCCGTGCTGGTGAATGAACGCATAGCCCGGGTAAGCCTGCTTGAATTTGATGTACAGCACCAGGTGCCGCCCGGTTTTCTCTATCACATAGCCCTACATCTGCATGGCATGATTGAGTCGCCTGGAGCAACAACCGAACAGAAACGTCTGGCTATCCAAATAGATTCAGCTATCAGCAAGGTGCAGGCTCTCCTGGAGCAAGTCCACCAGGACGCTAAGAAACTCGTTATGATGACTGATGCACAACTTGTACAACCTTCAACACTCTCTCTTCTCGACGATATGGTCAAACATGCGCAGGACGCTTTTGTTGGGCAATTCGACCCCACCACAGGCGAAATACAGAATGGCGTCACACAGATTCACTATGCCATACAGCGGCTTGCTACCATGGAAGTTACCGTCATACCCGCATCATTCGCTCGAACCAACCATTCAAGCAACCCCTCATTGGAGCTATGCATCCCCTGCCTCCTGAATAATGTTGATAAGCAAACATAAAAAAAGGAAAAGTCCCTGGATTCAGGATAGATAGGAACGAATGAACAACATATCTCGATTCATAGGACTGACAATACTGGGAATACTCCTCACAGGAGGCTTGCTCTCATCTTTCTATATCCATTCCATCGAAGCAGCGCTCACAGTGCCACCTGCCGCCAGGAGTGCATCCAATGCACCCGGTGCACCCATCACATCACCGCCAGCCCTGACAAAAACGCCTGGCGCGATTACCCCTACAGTACAAGCGAACATTCTGTCGCAAGATACGTTCCAGCGAGCAGACCGGCTCTTCTGGGGAACAGCCTCCGATGGTCAAAGGTGGGGGGCAGATGCGACAACCCGGAACGTCTTTTCGATAGCCGGAAAGGCCGGCCACGTTGCCAATGGTCAGGGTGCCTTCGATGCCACCCTTGGTCCCATCATCACGGATGCGGAGGTTGAATGTAGCGGCTCAATGAACCAGTTTAATCAGTCCAACATCGGAGCCGTGCTGCGTTGGTCCGATACAAATGACTGGTATAAGAGCTTAATAGATGGCAAGAGCCTTATTGTGCTCAAAAGAGTTGGAGGAATGGCCACCCGCCTGGGTGTGGTCCCCTTCACAGCGAAGCCTGGCCTGCTCTATACCCTGCGTTTTCGCGTCAAAGGCACCACACTCTCGGCCAGAGTCTGGCAAAATGGCAGCGCCGAGCCAACAAACTGGATGGTTACGGTCACGGATAACACCTTTCAAAATGGCTACGCTGGGCTTCGTTTCTTATTGGAAAATGGCACCGCAGCAACGGTTACCTCATTTAAGGAGATAGCAGTAACAGCAAATTCTTAAAGCAAGTTTGGGGAAGGCATGCTAGAAAAGTTTCAAACAACATACGCAACCCAAAATTGGGTCAAATATACAACCTGGCTGGCAGTGTTACTCGCGGGAATACTCCTCTTTTGGATTTCTGGTGGTTTCCCTCCTCACGCCTGGCGTTTTCTGCTCCAGTCACTGCCCCTCATTCCCCAACTATGGATGCTCAAAGGCCCTTCTATCCTGCTTCCACTCGCTGCATTAATGATGCTTTCCTTCACCTTACTCTTCTTCTGGATGATATTGGCTATAGTAATCATCTGGATAGTGAAAGAGCAAAGGAACTATCTGCTTGAACGGCAGCGCTTCGAAGCTTCACTACAAAAAGCGGAAAGCCTTGCTACAAATGACGTAGTCTACCAGCAATGGTGGCAGCAGCAGACCGAGCCGGCACCACAGGTAGCAAGGAAATCTCACAATCAAGAACAACCGTTGTCTGCATCGCCAGTTGCTACTCTAGAACCTCTACCGCTAAAATGGGATGAGGAACCCACAATGGTAATTCCGTTATACCGGCAAACGACAACAGGTACAGATACAATCAAGCTCCCGGCGGAAAAGCAGTATACATTGACCATCGGCACCGGTCTAGATGCCGGGATCAAACGTAAACACAAACCAAATGAAGACCGCCTCCTTGCTATCCAGGGCACCCTCGCTAATGATACCTGCCCACAGCCCTTTGGACTCTTTGTGATAGCTGATGGTATTGGTGGCCATGCCAACGGCCAGGAAGCTAGCCGCCTCGCGATCCAGCACATTCGTGATGTCGTCATCCCTGCTTTACTCAGTGATGTCAAGATCAGTGAAGAGCAATCAGCAGAGCTTCTCCTGGAGGCGGTACAGGAAGCAAACAATGCTGTGTGCCAGTACAATCAAATGTACAAATCAGATATAGGGACAACGGTCACTGCCGCATTAGTTGTAGGAAAAACCATTTCTATAGCCAATGTAGGTGATAGCCGCACCTATTCCCATACTTCAGACGGTGGACTGAAAAAAGTGACACGAGATCATTCCGTTGTAGCGCGGCTTGTCGAAAATGGCGCCATTTCAGCAGATGACGTTTACAGCCATCCAAGACGTAACGAAATCTACCGCAGCCTCGGCCACAAAACATCCCTTGACGTCGATATGTTCACGCATCCCTTAGCAGCAGAAACAACATTACTCCTGTGTTCGGATGGTCTATGGGAAATGGTGCGCGACCCTGCCATACAGGAGATCCTGAGCGCAGAGCTACCCGATGCAACAAAGGCCAGCGAAGCACTCGTTCAGGCAGCGCTAGATGGTGGAGGGCAAGACAATATCAGCGTCATCGTTGTATATATTTCATAGGCCCTTCGGCCCCATAGGATAAAAGTACTTTTCGGTTATCCTCTTTAAAAGGCAAATCACTGCTGAATCAAGGATTTAAGCCTTATGAGCATATACAACCAAAAAGAGTTCTTCAGAACACCTGAGTAGTATCAATCATAGAACAATCTTTTGAGAAAACCCATTGCAATATGGGTGATCGCGCTCATCCAACGCGACCTCCGTTCTGCTGCAATTCCAAACCTTTCTCTTAAAGTGTATGTTGGCAAAATTCCTATTCCCACAAGCGCAGGAGACAATGTATGAATTCAACAG